>CAYNIS010000615.1:0-2005 GCA_964397055.1 uncultured Rhodospirillaceae bacterium
GTCCGGCCGCCGCCCTCGACCGCCGCCGGGTCGCCGGCTATTCGGCGATGATGGCGGCCCTCTACCTCCTCGCCCTTTACTGGGGCTATGGGCAGTTCCAGATCGCCGACACCCGCTTCAGGGGCGCTGTCGATGCCTATCGCTCCGCCCTTGCCACGCACGGTCAGCGCCATGGACTGTTGAGCGACGCGCCGCCGGTGGTGACGCTCCAGGCGGCGTCGGATACCGCCGACAAGGTCCTGTGGACCGAGAAGTTCCTGGCCCTCGCCCGGCACATGGACCAGTGCATGTGGCTCTCCGACGTTTACCTGAGCGATGAGCAACGCCGGATCGGCGACACCTCCGTCCTTTCCAAGAAGCTCACCCTGGAAGGTGCGGTGCTGCCGTCGACGCGGGGACATCTGCTCGAGATCGCCCGCTTCATCGACCGTTTGATCGCCGACGAGGAGGGGTTCATGAGCGACTTTCGCGACATCACCTTCGCCGGAATGCGGATCGACGGGAGCGAGGCCGATCACGTGGTCCGCTTCACCATCGACAGCTGGTACGACGGCAACAAGCGGCTGGAGCAGGTGAACGGGGCCGAGGGCAATGGCGCCGGCCAACTCGGGTTCGGCCGCGTGCAACGCGCCATTCGCGACCGGAACCGGGCGATCGAACGCTCGACACCGGCGGCGGAGCGTTGAGCCATGGAACAGTTCGTCCGCCAGAACCGCGTGCTTCTTCTTTCCGTCGCCTGGCTGGTGATCGGCCTCCTGGCCCTGGGCCATGCGGCGTTGACCAGCCACCGGGTCGCGGTGCGGGCCCATGTCGATGCCGCCTCTACATGGTTGAGGTCCCGCAACGACGGCCTGCGTCAGCGCCTGAATCGGCGCGGCGAGGCGACCGACCAGCCGCGCTTGAGTTCGCTGCCCGATTTCCTGTCGCACATCAACGCGATCGCCCGGGCGAGCGAGGTCATCGTCGAGGAGTTGAGGCCGGCCGCCGACGGCGACCTCCGCTTCGACATGCGGATCTCCGTCGACTACTACAATTTCCTCAGCTTCGCGGCCAATCTCGAGGCGCACAGCGTGGCGATCCACGACCTCGAAGTGCGCCCCTTCGACTTCACCCGGACACCGCCGATCCATGTGATCACCTTCGCCCTGACGCCGCGCAACGACGCCGCTCCGATCGTCGGTGCGCGCATCGACGCGCTGCGTCGGGCGGTCGCCGCCAACGGCCTGCGCAACCCCTTCCAGCGTTTTGTGGTGTGCGGGACGGTGGTCCCGGAGATCGACCTGACCTGGCGCTACCAGCTGTCCGGTATCGGTCGCGACGGTGCCGGGCCGGTGGCCACGGTCGATCGTCGCGACTATCGCGTCGGTGACCGGCTGGACGACATGAACGTCGTTGCCATCGAGCCGGACCGCGTGCGCCTGCAGCGTGACGGCGCGCGCGGCCTGGAGACCCTGGTTCTGCGCTTTCGTCGGGACCCGGGAGCGAATTGAGGCGTGGCGGGAAACGGCCGTCCGCGGCTGTCCACTTTCGCTCGACGGCCTGGAGTGGACGCTGTCCATCTTCACAAGACGGCAGATAATTCAAGAGGTTAAGGTCCGTTAACTCCAATTCGTCCAGCTCATGTGGACGCCTTGGATGATGCTCTGGATCATGCTTGCCGGGGCTTTCCCCTACGGTCTTCGCCCCATCTGGGGCGGAATTCGGGCATTCCGGTCACCCTTCTCAGGAAATTGAGGTCACGATTTCGAGTTTGGCACGGGGCTTGCTGACCGGTGGATCGTGCCGGATCGTAAAAGGCGGGACACCTTCGATCCCCCGGACCCGGTACCAAGTGAGACAAGGAGAGAGACATGAGCACGAACACTCGCACGGGCGTTGAGCAGACCGGCAAGTCCGGTGGCGACGGTGTCGGCGTCGCCGGCAACGCTTCGGTCGGCATGGCCGGCGGTGCCGTCGCCGGTGCCGCGGCTGGCGCTTCCATGCTGTCGGGTGCCGGCGCTGGCGC
>CAYNIS010000616.1:0-2005 GCA_964397055.1 uncultured Rhodospirillaceae bacterium
GCCGGTGGTCGAGGCCCTGGCGAGGGAGATGCCGCTTTCCATCGACACCTATCGCGTTGACGTCGCCCGGCAGGCGCTCGCCCTCGGGGCTCGGATGATCAACGACGTCTCCGCGTTCCGGGCGGAGCCCGACATGGTGCGGCTGGTGGCTGATGCCGGTTGCCGGGTGATCCTGATGCACGCCAAGGACGCGCCGCTGCCCCATGCCAGCGACGTGCCGCGTCATTACCACGATGTCATCGGCGACATCGGCGACTTCCTGGCGGACCGGGTCGACCACGCCATGGCGCACGGCATTCCGGCAGAGCGGCTGATCCTGGACCCCGGCATGGGCCGCTTCATCAGCATCGACCCGGCGGACAGCTGGCAGCTGCTCGCGCGCTTCGATGAGCTGGTGGCGCGCTTCGCGCCGATCCCGGTGATGGTCGGCACGTCCCGCAAGGGCTTCCTCGGCGGCCGGCTGGCGGACCGCGACCCTGTCTCCCAGTTGACGGCGCTCGGCGCCTGCCTGAAGGGCGCGCGCTTCGTGCGCACGCACAATGTCCCGATGGCCGCGGAGTTCCTTGCCGCTGCCAGGGCGATGGGGATGATGACATCCTGACCTGGATGGCGGATGACGGATTGCAGACAAGATATTGCGGACGAGGGAACCAGGATGGCTTTGGGCAGCATCGGGCCGAACAGTATCCCGGCGGTGATCCTCGCCGGCGGTCGCGGCACGCGACTGGGTCCGGGTCCGAAGGCGCTGGTCACCCTGGCCGGCCGGCCGCTGGTCGATCACGTCATCGACCGCCTCACACCCCAGGCCGACCCGATCGCCATCAATGCCAACGACGCCTTGAGCGAGCTCGCGACACGGGGGCTGCCGGTTCTGCCCGACGCCCTGCCCGGCCGCCTGGGGCCGCTGGCGGGAATGCATGCCGCCCTCACCTGGGCCCAGGGGGCACATGCGGTCCTGGTCGTGCCGACCGATACCCCCTTCCTGCCACCGGACCTGATCGTCCGCCTGGAGGCCGCACGCGATTCGGAAGGGGCAGCCATGGCCGTCGCGACCAGCCACGGGCGCCCGCATCCGGTCGTCGCGCTCTTGACCCCGGCCCTGACTCCGGCCCTCGAACTGATCCTGAAGCTCGGCGAGAGCCTGGACGCGACGGCCCTGATCGGCCGGTTCGGCGCCACGCTGGTCCCGTTTCCGGCGGCTGAGGGCGGCGACCCGTTCTTCAACGTGAACACCGGGCCCGACCGCGTGGAGGCGGAGGCCCGGATGGCCCATCAGGCCGCGAAGCGCGCCGCGAACACGCCGTCCGGGTAGCCGTCGAAGGCTTCGCCCTCGGCGAACAGGGACGCCGCCAGTCGCCCGATCTCGTCCGATGACTTGGCCGCGGCACCGTTGCCGCCGACCGCGACCGCGATGCGATCGCCCGCCCAATCAAGATAGGGATAGCCGGAAGCGGTCTCCGTCACCATGCAGGTCTCGGCGGTCAGGCGCATCCCCTTCAGGTCCGGCAAAAGGTCGAGGAGTTCCGCCGACAGCTGTCGGGTCAGGGTCGGGTCCGCCGGGTCGGTGAACCAGCGCCGTATCGCCTCTGCATCGCCGAGGTCCGCACTGTACCGCTCGGAACCGATCTTGATCCGCGTCGACCCGTCCGGATAGAGGATCGGCGGCAGGATGTAGACGCCCTTGCGGCCCTGGCGGGTCTCCCGCGCGGTGATCAGGCTGGGCATATCGGCCAGATCGTCGGCCGTGTCATCGTCGAGATGGGCGAAGACGACCAGCCGGCCCTTGGTAGAGAGGTCGAGGGCGCGCGGCACGAAACCGCTGTAGGGCGTGTGCCCGCCGGTGGCGATCAGGACGCGGTCGGCGCCATAGGCGCGGCCGCCGGCGCCGGTCACCGTGACGCCATCGGCACCGACCTCCACCGTGACGACAGTGTCGGCGATGACATCGGCGCCGCGCCGGGTGGCTGCCGCGGCCTGCGCTTCGACCAGTCGCCGCGGGCTGATG
>CAYNIS010000617.1:0-2000 GCA_964397055.1 uncultured Rhodospirillaceae bacterium
GACTTGCCCGCCCCGTTCGGGCCGACCAAGGCGGTGATCGTGCCGGCGGCGATGTCGAAATCGAGGCCGTGGAGCGCACGCTTGGTCGGGTAGTCGTAGATCAGGTCCCTGACCGAGATCATGGCCCCACCCCTTGAGACCGGCTGATCGGACGACACCCGGGGACGATCAACGGTTCCGGGGTCAGCGGAGTATAGCGGCGAGGCCGGACGCGACCAGGATGCCGAGCGCTATGATGCGGAAGTGCTTGTGGCCGCCATGCTTGAACAGGGTCTCCCCGGCATAGCCGCCGATCACCAGGGCCGGGGCCATCGCCAGCGACCAGATGAAGACCTCCCAGGTGATCAGGCCGTTCCAGGCATGGAACGGCAGCGTCAGGAGCACGAGGCCGGCGAAATAGGTGACGAAGCTCGCCCGGCTGACCTGGGCCTCCGCCCCGACCGCCAGGAAGTAGATGACAAGCGGCGGCCCGCCGAGGCCGACCGACCCCTGGAGCAGCCCGGAGGTGAGCCCGGCACCGAGGGCGAGCGGCCGTCCGGCCGGCAGCTTGATGCCGCGGGCGAAGGTCAGAAACGCCGCGGACACCAGGACGACGACACCCGCGGCACGGCGCAGCAGCGTCGAATCGACGGAGGTCAGAACCTCGATCCCGATCGGCAGCCCGGCCAGCGCCCCCGCCCAAACGAAGGCAACGGTCCGGAGGTCGACATGGCGCCGGGCGTTCCAGACCAGCGGCACATTGGTCAGCGCGGTCGCCAGCATGACGACGGCGACGGCGGTCGGGGTCGGCAGCAGCAGGGCGATCGCCGGCACCATGACGAGGGCCGCGCCGAAGCCGCTGACCCCGCGGGTGAAGCCCCCGACCGCCCCGATGGCGCTCGCCGCCAGCACACCGGCAAGCGACAGACCCGCGATCCCGAAGGCCGCGAGGTCCAGGTTCAGAATGTCGAAGTCTGGCATCAGGGCTGCGTCATTCGCCGAGGAACGCGTCGACGTGGCCGAGGAACTCGCTGAGCTTGTCGTGGTGCGCCCAATGCCCCGCCCCTTCCATGTTGATCAGGCGGGCGTTCTGGAAGTGCTTGATGCGGCCGTCCTCGACCGGATCGCTGGCCCAGCTCTCGGCACCGCGGACCAGAAGCACCGGCTTGTCGATTCGTCCCCACAGCTGGGCATGGGTGTCCATCTCGAACCCCTGCGGCGGGAACGACCGGACGTAGTTGTCGAACTTCCAGCTCCAGCTGCCGTCCTCGTTGCGGTTGACGCCGTGGATGGTCAGGTGGCGCGCCTGCTCCGGCGACAGGTGCGGGTTCTCGCCCTGCATCCGCTTGATCGCGGCCTCCAGCGTCTCATAGCGCCGGGGCGAGCGGCCGGAGAGGCCGCGCAACTCCTCGACCCAGGTCAGCAGCCGGTCGGCCATCGGCCGGCCCTCCCGTTCCGCCAGCATCTTCGGCGACGGGCCGAGCCCCTCGATCGCGACAACCTTCTTCAGGGTCTCCGGGAACAGGCCGCTGAAGCGCAGCGTGATGCCGCCACCCAGCGAATGACCGATGATCGTGACCGGAGAGAGCTCCTGCTGGTGCACCAGTTGGGCGATGTCATAGGTGAAGTCGGCCATCTGGTAGCTCGACCCGATGACCCACTGGCTGTCGCCATGGCCGCGCAGGTCCGGTGCGATGACGTGGTAGCGCTCGCGATAGTGCTGGGCGACCCAGTCCCAGTTCCGGCAATGGTCGCGCCCGCCATGGATCAGCAGCATGGTCGGGGCGCCGCGATTGCCCCAGTCGACATAGTGCAGGCGCAGACGTTGCGAGACGTACCAGTGGGAGGTCGGGCCAACCAGCTCCATGGGGCGTTCCAATTCCGGGTGAGTAGGGTTCAGGATCGGCGGGGTCGAGCGAGCGTCGTACCCGCGCCGCCGCCTGCTCGGCAACGGCAAAAGGAGCGGAACGCCATGACGGAACCACGATGACCAGCCCGCTTCTGAGCCTCCGCGCGCTCGA
>CAYNIS010000618.1:0-1998 GCA_964397055.1 uncultured Rhodospirillaceae bacterium
GGGGACGCGATCGCCGGCCTGCTGATCACGTTCATCAACGTGATCGGCGGCATGATCATCGGCATGATCCAGCGCGACCTGTCCTTCGCCGAGGCCGCCGGATCCTACACGCTGCTGACCGTCGGCGACGGGCTGGTCAGCCAGGTCCCGGCGCTCGTCATCTCGGTCGCGGCCGGCATGCTGGTCTCCAAGGCCGGCGTCACCGGGGCCGCCGACAAGGTGCTGTTCGGCCAGCTTTCCGCCTATCCGCAGGCGCTCGGCATCGCCGCCATCCTCCTCCTCCTGATGGCGACCGTGCCCGGTATTCGGATCATCCCCTTCGTCCTGATGGGCGGTATCTGCGGCGGGCTCGCCTATTACATCCCGCGCGAGCGCGCCGCGCTGAAGGCACAGGAAGCCGCCAAAGCCGCGGCGGAGGCGGCGGCACCGCCGCCGGTTGCCGAGGAGCCGATCTCCGCTGCCCTCACCATGGACAATCTGCGCCTGGAACTCGGCTACGGCCTCCTCAGCCTGGTGCCCGCCGGCGACGGCTTCGGCCTTGCCGACCAGATCAGGGGCCTGCGCCGCCAGATGGCGCTGGAGATGGGCTTCATCCTGCCGTCCGTGCGCATCCAGGATAACCTCCAGCTGCCGGCCAACACCTATGTCATCCGCATCAAGGAGGTCGAGGCCGGGCGTGGCGACGTTCGCCCCAACATGCTGCTGTGCATGGATCCCGCTGGCCAGCCGATCCCCCTGCCGGGCGAACAGACGACCGAGCCGACCTTCGGCCTGCCCGCCATGTGGGTGCCCCAGACCCATCGGGAGGAGGCGCATTTCCGCGGGCTGACGGTGGTCGAGCCGGCGACGGTGGTGACCACGCACCTGACCGAACTGGTCAAGGACAACATGTCGGAACTTTTGTCCTACACCGAAACCCAGAAGCTCCTGGACGAACTCGACCCGTCGTTCCAGCGCCTGGTCGCCGATGTCGTGCCCGTCCAGATTTCCGTCGGCGGGCTGCAGCGGGTGCTGCAGGGGCTCCTGGCCGAGCGCGTCTCGATCCGCGATCTGCCGACGATCCTGGAGGCGGTGGCGGAGGCCACGGGGGCGACCCGCAACATCGGCCTGATCGTCGAACATGTGCGCTCCCGCCTCGCCCGCCAGCTGTGCGACGCCAACGTCAACATGCAGGCCCAGGTGCCGCTGATCACCCTGTCGCCGGAATGGGAGCACGCGTTCGCCGACAGCATCATCGGCGATGGCGACGACCGCCAGCTGTCGATGGCACCGTCCCAGCTTCAGCAGTTCATTCAGTCGGTGCGGCAGGTGTTCGAGCGTCAGGCGATGCTGGGCGAGAGCCCGGTCCTGTTGACCAGCCCGCAGATCCGGCCCTATGTCCGCTCGATCGTCGAGCGCTTCCGGCCGCAGACCGTGGTAATGTCGCAGAACGAAATCCACCCGAAGGCCCGTATCAAGACCCTCGGCCAGATCTGACCCGCCCCATCTTTTCGCGACGACGGCCCCGGTCGCGACCTCATCTTCCGAGACCCTGACCCGCCATGCGGCTGAAGTCGTTCCACGCGCCGACCATGTCCGAGGCCATGCGCCAGGTGCGCGAGGCGCTGGGCGAGGACGCGATCATCGTCGCCACGCGCGAGGAGGATGGCGGCGGCGTGCGCGTGACCGCGGCGGTGGAGGACGACGACCCGGGCTTTGCCTTCGGTGTGTCGGCCGACCCGGAGCCCGATGACGACCTGGTCGAAGCGGTGACCGAGGTCATGCTGCGCCACAGCGCGCCGCCCGCGGTCACCGATCGCCTGATCCCGCGGCTGACCCGCATCGATGCCGGCGACGCGGCGGAGGCGCTGGCCGAAGCGCTCGACGCGGTGTTCGGCTTCGCCCCGATCAAGCTTGCCGGTCGCAAGCTGCCGAAGCCGCTGATGCTGGTCGGCCCGCCCGGCTGCGGCAAGACGCTGGCGCTGGCGAAGCTTGCGACCCAGGCGGTGCTGAGCGGTC
>CAYNIS010000619.1:0-1996 GCA_964397055.1 uncultured Rhodospirillaceae bacterium
CGCCGCCTATATCGCCGGCCTCGCGGCCACGGAGGAGGCGATCGCCGAGATCCGCGCCCAGCGCGGCCTCGACAAGCCGCTCTGGGAACAGTTCGTGATCTATATAGCCGACCTCCTGACCGGTGACCTCGGCAACTCCATCACCACCGGTCAGACCGTCGTCGACGACATAGCCCAGCGCCTGCCGGCCTCGCTTGAGCTCGTCGTCGTCGCCCTCCTCTTCGCGATCGGGGTGGCGCTTCCGCTCGGCATCGCGGCGGCCGTCTACCAGGGCTCCTGGATCGACCATCTGTGCCGGATCGTGGCGACCGCCGGCGTCTCCCTGCCGACCTTTTTCACCGGCTTGGTCCTCACCTACATCTTCTATTTCCTGCTGCGCTGGGCGCCGGCACCGCAGGGGCGGCTCGACCTCTTCGCCTTCCCGCCGGAAGAGGTGACCGGGTTCCTCCTGATCGACACGCTGATCGCCGGCGACCTCGCGACCTTCCAGAGTGCCGCCGCCCAGCTGGTGCTGCCGGCGATCACCATGGGGCTGTTCGTGCTCGCCCCGATCGCGCGGATGGTGCGCGCCTCCATGCTCGGCGTGCTGTCGTCGGACTTCGTGCGCACCGCCCGCGCCCTCGGCCTGCCGGGCGGCAAGGTTCTCTACGTCTATGCCTTCCGCAACGCGCTGATCCCGATCATCACGACACTCGGCATGGTGTTCTCCTTCATGCTGGGGGCGGCCGTCCTGGTCGAGCAGGTGTTCAGCTGGCCGGGCATCGGGACCTATGCGCTGCGCGCGCTGGTCGCCTCCGACTACGCCCCGGTCCAGGGCTTCGTCCTGGTGATGGCAACCCTCTACGTGCTGCTCAATCTCGTCATCGACATCCTCTACCTCCTGGTCGATCCGCGGGTGAGGGTCGACGCATGACCGCCACCATCGCCCCGGACGACGGCTCGACCAAGGTCGACGCGGCCGACCCCGCCCCGGCGGAGAAGGCGGAAGCGTCGGCCCTCGGCCACGCGCTCTATGTCCTGACCGACAACCCGATCACGCTCTTCGCCTTCGGCCTCCTGGTGTTCCTGATCCTGTGCGCGGTGATCGGCCCGTCGGTGGTCCCCTATGATCCGCTGGCGACGTCCAGCAACACCTTCCAGCCGCCGTCCTGGAACCACTGGTTCGGCACCGACCAGCTTGGCCGGGACGTGTTCAGCCGGACGATTGTCGCGGCCCGGCTCGACCTGACAATTGCCGTCGCCGCCGTCGCGCTCTCCTTCGTGGTGGGATCCGCCGCCGGCTCCCTTGCCGGCTTCTACGGCGGCTGGATCGACCGCGTGGTCGGGCGCATCGTCGACACGATCATGGCGTTCCCGCTGTTCGTGCTGGCGATGGGCATCGTCGCCGCCCTCGGCAACACGATCGAGAACATCGTCTACGCCACCGCGATCATCAATTTCCCGTTCTACGCCCGCGTGGCCCGTGCCGAGGTCAATGTCCGGCGCGAGGCCGGCTTCGTCGAGGCTGCCTTGCTGTCCGGCAACTCGCGGCTGCGCACCCTCGCCTTCCACGTCTTCCCCAACGCCCTGCCGCCGATGATGGTCCAGGTTTCCCTCAACCTCGGCTGGGCGATCCTCAACGCCGCCAGCCTCTCCTTCATCGGTCTCGGCGTCCGACCGCCGCAGCCGGAATGGGGGATCATGGTGGCGGAAGGGGCGAACTTCATCACCACCGGCGAGTGGTGGCTCGCCCTCTTCCCGGGCGTCGCCCTGATGCTCGCGGTGTTCTGCTTCAACCTGCTCGGCGACGGCCTCCGTGACATCATCGACCCCCGCAGACGCACCTGACGCCTGGATCGGCGAAGCCGGCCACCCGCTGCTCGACGTCGACCGGCTGTCGGTCACGTTCAAGACGCGGGCCGGCGACGTTCACGCCGTGCGCGACGTCTCCCTCAAGGTGCGTCGCGGCCAGGTCGTCGGCATCGTCGGCGAGAGCGGCTCGGGCAAGTCGGTCACC
>CAYNIS010000620.1:0-1984 GCA_964397055.1 uncultured Rhodospirillaceae bacterium
CGGTCAAAACCGCCTTAAAACTCCGGAACAGACGCTTTCTTCAAAGTGTCCGATTACATGGCGGTCTTCATGGAAGTGTTCTCCGGCCTCGACTGGTGGGGGCCGGGAACGCAAGCAGCGACGTTGAAGGCGCTTGCAATGGTCTCCTTCGCGCCGAAGAGCATCCTCGAGATCGGCTGCGGCCCTGGAATGGCAACGATGATCCTGGCCGAGGCCACGGATGCCCGGATCCTGGCGACCGACACGGACGAGGGCGCGCTGGCTAGGCTGCGTGACCGGGTGGTGGCAAACGGCTTCGGCGACCGGGTCGAAGTGCGCAACATGGACATGGCACAGCTGCCCGTGCCGGATGAGCCATGGGACGTGATCTGGGCCGAGGGCAGCGCCCATATCATCGGTGTCGAGCGCGCGCTCAGGGACTGGCGGCCCCTCATGCGGCCTGGTGGCGTGCTCGTCTTCTCCGACATGGTCTGGCGCACCGACGAACCCCCAGAGGCACTGCGCGCTTTCTGGGCCTCAGAATATCCGGCCATGACGCGCGCGTCCGTCCGGCTCGAACAGGCGAAACGCGCCGGCTACCGCTTGCTTGGCCATTTCGACATGGGGCGGGAGGCGATGGAGACCTACTACCGCCCGCTTGAGGCGAGCGTCGCGGAGATGCATGCGCGGCTGGCCGGTAGTCGCGTGCTCGACGATCTGCGCGCGGAACTCGCCGCCTACCACGCTTGCGACGGGATCGTGAGCTTCGAGATGTTCGTGCTGCAAATACCCTGACGGGCGGCGCGGCCCAATTCCCAAAATCCGGCAGGCTCAGCCCGCCGATGGAGACAGGACCATGTATTTTTCAACGGATTACGAGACCCACGCCGACGCGATCACGGAACTCTTTGCCTCGACCTTCACTGCCTCCGAGGGCGCGGAGGAGGGCGCGTTGATTGGCGCCCTCGCGCGCCAGTTGATCGCGGAGACGCCCACCGAGGACCTTCGCGTCGTCACCGCCTGGGAGGACGGCGCGCTCCTCGGCGGCATCTTCTTCACGCGCCTCACCTACGAGAGCGATCCGCGCAGGGTCTTCATGATGGCGCCCGTGGCGGTCGCCACGCCGCATCAGGGCAAGGGCATCGGCCAGCGTCTGATCGCCCATGGTCTTGATGCGCTTCGGCAAGAGGGCGTGGACATCGCCGTGACCTATGGCGACCCGGCCTTCTACGGCCGCGTGGGCTTCAAGCCCGTCTCGGAGGCCGACCTGCCCGCCCCGCAACCGCTCAACCAGCCGCAGGGCTGGATTGCTCAGTCCCTGACCGACGCGCCGCTGACGCCGCTGGCTGGGCCGGCTCGCTGCGTCGCAGCCTTCGACGACCCCGCACTCTGGTAGGCTCATGGTTCGCGATTACTCTGCCTTCCTGCCCGGCGACGCACCACAACGGCGCGAGCCTACCGCGCTGGAACGCCTCGGCTGGGGCCCGGCCTTCGCCCGGCAGATGGACGCCGACGCTTTGGCCACGATGCCGCCCGTGCGGGTCGTCGCCGTGCACCGAGGCGGCTTGCAGGTCGCAGGCGACGGCATCGACGAGACGATCCCGCCGGGACCGGACGCCACGGTCGGCGACTGGCTGCTTCTGAACCGCGCGCGCCCCCGGTCGAGCCAGGTTTTGGAGCGCAAGAGCCTGATCAAACGCCGGGCGCCGGGCACGGGCCGCGAGGTGCAGTTGATCGCGGCAAACATCGACACGGTCTTCGTCGTCACCTCCTGCAACGCGGATTTCAACGTGGCGCGGCTGGAGCGCTACGTCGCGCTCGCCTTAGAGGCCGGGATCGAGCCGGTGATCGTCCGGACCAAGGCCGACCTCACCGACGACACCGCGCCCTATGTCGATGAGGCACGGAAGGTGTCGGACGGCGGCGGCGGGTTCACCGAGACGTGGGCCAAGGGGGCCGACGTGTCCGGCCGCGCCTACCCGACGCGCTTGATGGACGAGGTGGT
>CAYNIS010000621.1:0-1968 GCA_964397055.1 uncultured Rhodospirillaceae bacterium
GATCGCCGACATAGAGCGGGTTGTTCTTCGACCGACGGCACAGGATCTGGATCGTGCGCTCGACCTCGACCTCGCGCCCGATGAGGGGATCGGTCCGGCCCTTGGCGGCCTTTTCGTTGAGGTTGATGCAGTACGCCTCGAGCGCTTCGGCGCCTGACTTGACGATGCTGTCGCCGTCGGCGTCGTCGTCAGCGCCGTGGACCCGCCGGCTCTCCCCGCGCGAAGAGGAGGAGGAGGAGGAGGACGCGCTGGAGGTCTTGGAAATGCCGTGGGAGATGTAGTTGACCGCATCGAAGCGGGTCATCTGCTGTTCTTGCAGGAAATAGACGGCGTGGCTTTCGCGCTCGGCGAAGAGGGCGACCAGGACGTTGGCGCCGGTGACCTGATCGCGCCCGGACGACTGGACGTGGATGATCGCGCGCTGCAGAACCCGCTGGAAGCCCGCGGTCGGCTTGGCATCCTCGGCCCGGTTGGTGATCAGGCTGGCGAGGTCGTCATCGATATAATCGGTGACGTCGCGACGCAGCTTGTCGATATCGACCTTGCACGCCCGCAGGACAGCAACCGCGTCCTGATCTTCGGTCAAGGCCAAAAGCAGGTGTTCGAGAGTGATGTACTCGTGGCCGCGCATGTTGGCATAGCCGAGGGCGCGATGCAGCGTGTGCTCCAGATTGCGAGAGAGCATGTCCGCCTAGTCCTTCTCCAACGTGCACTGCAACGGGTGCTGATGTTGGCGCGCAAAATCCATTACCTGCGTCACCTTCGTTTCAGCCACCTCATAAGTATAGACACCGCAGACACCGACCCCGCGCCGATGAACATGGAGCATGATCTGTGTGGCTTCCTCTTTGTTTTTGTTGAAGAAGCGCTCCAGAACGTAAACGACGAATTCCATAGGTGTGTAATCGTCGTTCAGCATCAAGACCTTGTACATCGACGGCTTCTTGGTCTTCTGCCGCGTGCGAACAGCAAGACCCGTGCCAATATCGCCGACACCGCCGTCATCGACCTTGCCCGGATCGGTCATGTGGGGAGCGGGCATGAGGGGATCGGTCACGTGGGGATCGGTCACGTGGGGATCGGTCATCCCTGATCGCTCCCGTTTTCCGTCCGTCTTTCGCCTTCGTGCGTCACGAATCACCCGATGTTGCGTGTCACCTGCCGGCCGCTCTCGGGGGCGGCCCCTAAAGGAGATGGGGTCGCCGACGCTGGCCGGCAAAGGGGCGGGTCAGGTGTGGCCTTCGACGGGCCTGCCATGACCGCGCGTCAAAGCGTGACACGGGTTTTTCGATCCGGCCAGACCCGAGCGCTGCGTTACCGGTGGGAGAGCCCGCCGAATGCGGCGCCACCGGCCGGGCATAAAAACGGGCGGCCCCGTCCAGGACCGCCCGTCATCAGCTTCAATGCCCGCATGAACCGCGGCCGCAGCCCGTTCGGGCGACGGTGACTCAAACGCGCGTGTCGGCCGCCACCTGATCCGCCATCGCCTTGGCGCGGGCGGTCATCGGCTCTGTCATCTCCTGGCCGACGCGCAGCAGGATATCGCTGAGGTGGGTCGCTTCCGCGAAGTAGCTGTCGATGGCCTCGCGCACGACCTCCGACTGGATCTCGGCGAATTCGTGCAGCGTCTTCGCCCCGACCAGCGCCGTGGCCGCGGCCATCTGTCGATCCATCGCCGCCTGGGTGAAGGCCATCAGCGAACGGCTGATCTCCTCCGCGCCGCGGGTCATCGCCTGACCGCACTCCCAGGCCGTGTCGAAGGCCTCCGCCCCGTCGAGTCCGGGCTGCTTCAACTGGCGGGCGGCCGCCTCGCTGCAGTCGACGATCGCGGCGGCGGTGAGGGACATGGTCTCCTCCACCGACTTGGCGGCGATCTCGGTCACCGACGGTGCGGTCTCGACGGTCAGCGGCGTGCCGGGATCACCGTCGTCGACCATGGTGGGGGCGGCGGCTGCCACGGTCGCCACC
>CAYNIS010000622.1:0-1963 GCA_964397055.1 uncultured Rhodospirillaceae bacterium
GGTCGCCGACGCCCAGGCCCTGCTGCCCGCCGGAACCCCGCCGTCGAGCTTCGACGACCAGCGCGGCGACGGTGCCTTCACCCTCTTGGCCGGGCTTGCCTGGACCGGCGAAGGCGCACCGCCTTTCGGCATCATGCGGCGCTATACGGAGGAGCTGGAAAACCGGCTGCGCGGCACCGGCGGCACCGAATATGTCCGCATGTACGGGGCACCGGACGAGGAGATCCTGGTCACCATCGACGATCAGGAGCTGTCGGCGGCGGGCCTGGCCGCGGCCGACGTCGCCGCCGCGATCCAGGGGGCCGACGCCAAGGTCGCGGCCGGACGGCTGCGCGCCGCCGCCGGCGACTATGTGATCGAGGTGACCGGCGAGCTCGACAGTCTGGCGCGGGTTCGGTCGATCCCGCTCACCCGGCGGGCCGATGGCGCGATCCTGCGCGTCGGCGACATCGCCCAGGTGACGCGGGCGACCGCCGACCCGCCGAGCGATCTGGCGTTCGACGAGCGAACCCCGGTCACCGTCGTCGGCGCCAGGATGGAAAGGGGCATCCGCGTCGATTTGTGGTCGGCATCGGTGCGCGAGGCGGTGGAAACCCTGGCGGCGGACCTGCCCCGGGGGATCGAGGCCCGCATCCTGTTCGACCAGGCCCGCTATACCGACGACCGCCTGGGCACCCTCCTGAACAACCTCCTGGTCGGCGTCGGCCTGGTGGTCACGGTGCTGTTCGTCACGCTCGGCTGGCGCGCGGCCCTGATCATCACCCTCGCCCTGCCGCTGACCACGCTGGTCACCATCGCGGTCCTCAACTTCGTCCAGATCCCGATCCACCAGATATCCGTGACCGGGCTGACCGTCGCCCTGGGGCTGCTTGTAGACAATGCCATCGTGGTGACGGATGCGATCCGGTCCAAACGCGCACGGGGAATGTCGGCGGTGGCCGCGGTCACCGAATCGATCAGCCATCTCTGGCTGCCGCTGCTGTCGTCGACACTGACCACCATCATCGCCTTCATGCCGATCGTGCTCATGCCCGGCAACGCAGGCGAATTCGTCGGCACGCTGGCGATCGGCGTCATCGTGTCCCTGATGTCGTCCTACATCCTGGCGATGACCATCGTGCCGGCCCTGGCCGGCTGGTTCCTGCCCGCCGGGTCGAAGGCCCAGCGCCAGGGGTTCTGGGTGTCGGGCATCAGCGTGCCCTGGCTGGCGCGCTGGTTCGAGGGCTCGATCCTGGTCTCGCTGCGCTATCCGCGGCTGTCAATGCTGGCCGCGTCGATCCTGCCGGTGATGGGCTTCGTCGGCGCCGGCACCCTGACCGAGCAGTTCTTCCCGCCGGCCGATCGCGACCAGTTCCACATCGAATTCTTCCTGCCGACCCAGACCGGCATCGAGGAAACGGCACGGATGACGGAAACGGCGCACCGGCTGATCACCGCCCATGACGAGGTCCTGAACGTGCAGTGGTTCGTCGGCAACTCCGCGCCGTCGATCTACTACAACCTCCAGTCGACGCAGGACAACGTCTCCTCCTTCGCGCAAGCGCTGGTGCAGACGAAGACGGTGGGGGCCGTACCCGCCCTCGCCAAAACCCTCCAGGCGGAATTCGACGCCCTGATCCCGGAAGCCCAGGTCCTGGTCCAGGAACTGGGGCAGGGCCCGCCGGTCGACGCGCCGGTGGAGATGCGCATCTACGGCCCCGACCTCGACACCCTGCGCCGCCTCGGAGACGAGGCCCGGCAGATGCTCTCGACGGTGCCGGGGATCGCGCACACCCGAGCCACCCTGACCGGCGGCGAGCCGAAACTGCTGATCGAGGCGGACGAGGACGATGCCGGGCTGGCCGGCCTGTCCCTGGTCGGCATCGCCCGCCAGCTCGACCAGGCGCTGGAAGGCAGCGTCGGCGGCTCGATCATCGAGGCGACGGAGGAGCTGCCGGTGCGCGTGCGGGTCGGGTCGAACGCC
>CAYNIS010000623.1:0-1962 GCA_964397055.1 uncultured Rhodospirillaceae bacterium
GCTGCGGCGGGCTGGTGGTCGAACGCGGCAGCCTCCTCTCCCACTCCGCCATCGTCGCGCGGGAAATGGGCATTCCGGCCGTCGTCGGGGTGGCCGGGGCAACCCAGTGGCTGGCCGACGGCGATATCGTCACGCTGGACGGGGCGGCGGGCACGGTCGCCCGCCAGCCGGCCGAGGCCGCGTCGTGACCGCGCCGTCGAAAGTCGCGACGGAGGTCGCCTATCCTTCCAACCAGCCGGCGACGGAGGTCGCCGATCCGTCCAACCGGCCGGCGACAGAGGTCGCCGGCAAGGCTGATTTCAGCCGCATCCGCTATGCCCAGGTGTGGGAGGATGCCGACGCCCTGATCGAGGGGCTGGCGATTCAGCCCGGCGACCACTGCCTGTCGATCGCCTCCGCCGGGGACAATGCGCTCGCCTTGCTCACCAGGGACCCGGCCCGGGTCGTCGCGGTCGACCTGTCGCCGGCCCAGCTCGCCTGTGTGGAGATGCGCAAGGCCGCTTATCTCAGCCTCGATCACCCGGCCTTCCTGGAGCTCTATGGCAGCCGGGAAAGCCGGCGCCGTCGCGATCTCTACCGCGCCTGCCGCGACCGGCTGCCGGACGACGACGTCAGGGCCTTCTGGGACGCGCGCCTGGAAGAGGTCACCGCCAGGGGCTTTGCCGGCATCGGCCGGTTCGAGGGGTACTTCGCCCTGTTCCGCCGCTGGGTGCTGCCGTTCACCCACGGCAAATGGGTATTGCGCGAGGTCACCCTGCCGCGCGCGGCTGAGGATCGCGAACGCTGGTACCGGGAGCGCTTCGACACCTGGGCGTGGCGCGCCCTGATCCGCGTCTTCGCTTCCCGCACGGTGATGGGTGCTCTTGGCCGCGACCCGGCCTTCTTCGACTATGTCGAAGGTTCGGTCGCCGACCATGTCCTGGCGCGCGTCCGCCACACGCTGGTCGACCTCGACCCGTCGACCAACCCCTATCTCCACTGGGTGCTCCATGGCCGCCATGGAGAGGCCCTGCCCGTCGCCTTGCGGGCGGAACACTTCGAGGCGATCCGCGACCGGATCGACCGGATCGAGACGCGCCTGGGTGCGATTGAGGAAGTTGCCGACCAGGCGGCGGCGGAGGGTCGCCCGTTCCAGCGCGCCAACCTCTCCGACATCTTCGAATACATGTCGGAACAGAACACCGCGGGCCTGCTGGAGAAGCTGGCCCGGGCGATGAGCCCCGGCGGCCGCCTCGTCTACTGGAACATGATGGTGCCGCGCGCGGCCCCGGCCAGCCTCTCCCACATGCTGACGGCGCTACCGGGGTTGAGCGCCGATCTCAGCCACCGGGACATCGGCATCTTCTACCGCGCCATGGTCGCCGAAGAGGTGGCGGAGCGGCCGGGGTGAGCCAGTTCGCTCTCCTGCCCGGGCCGGTCGCCGTCGTCCTGGTCGCCGTCGTCCTGGTCGCCGTCGCCTTCGTCGGCGCCCTCCTGGCAGTCCGACACCTGGGGGAGGTCGCCGGCCTCGGGCCGGAGGTCAGCCGCAAGCTCCTTCATGTCGGCATGGGCCTGATGGCGCTGACCTTTCCCTTCGTCTTCACCGATACGGTCTGGCTCCTCGCCACGTCCGGCGTGGTCCTGGCCCTGGTGCTCAGCGTCCGCAAGGTGCCCGCCCTGCGCGCCCGCCTGGGCGCCGGCCTCTACCGGGTCGAACGCTCCTCCCTGGGGGAGGTCTATTTCGCGATTTCGGTCACCGCCCTGTTCTGGCTCGCCGCCGACCGGCCGGTCTTTTATGCGATCCCGCTCCTAGTGATGACCCTGG
The DNA here is from genome assembly GCA_964397055.1 of uncultured Rhodospirillaceae bacterium. Lineage (GTDB taxonomy): Bacteria > Pseudomonadota > Alphaproteobacteria > CAYNIS01 > CAYNIS01 > CAYNIS01. The sequence goes on from CAYNIS010000623.1 coordinate 1,805, forward strand.
CCGACGCGCTGGCGGCACTCATCGGCACGGAATACGGCCGGCGCACGTTCCAGACCCGGGACGGCGCGAAGAGCCTGGAAGGCTCCACCGCCTTCTTCATGGCGGCGTTCTTCGCCGCCCATGTGCCACTCCTCCTCGGCACCGGGACCGGCCGGGCG
>CAYNIS010000624.1:0-1958 GCA_964397055.1 uncultured Rhodospirillaceae bacterium
GGGAGAGGTCGAGGTCGGGGCCGGTGAACCGGCGCACGGCATGGGCCAGGGCGGCGACGAGACCGAGGGCCGCCAGGACGATCACCGCCCAATGGCCGATCATGCCGAGCCGCGGCAGGACGTCGAGGAAGGCCAGCGCCAGGAAGAAGACCGCGATCACGATCGCCGGGTAGAGGGCGGCGACAAGCCGCTCCCAGGTGATGATCAGGCCGGCCAGCCGCTCCATCCACCACAACCGGCCGAAGCGCGGGGCGACCGGGTCATCGCTGAGCCACATGGCGCGTCCTTCCTCGAGGAGGGCCGGTGACGCCCCCCGAAACGTGCAGTCGGATCATTCGGCCGCAGAGCGTGCCGGCTGATTGGGACCGAACCAGGGCGGCAATGCCTCGTCCCGGATCATGTCCTCAAAACTGGGGCGCCGGCGGACGACGGCAAACCTGTCGCCGTCGACCAGCACCTCCGGCACAAGGGGCCGCGCGTTGTAGGTCGAGGCCATGACCGCGCTGTAGGCACCGGCGGCCCCGAACGCGACCAGGTCGCCGGGGCCGAGCGGCGGCAGCGGGCGCTGGACGGCCAGCGTGTCCGTGCTCTCGCAGATCGGGCCGACGACGTCATGGGCCGTGAGCGGGGCGTCGGCCGGAGCCTCCACCACCGGCAGGATCGGATGGTAGGCGTCGTAGAGGGACGGCCGGATCAGGTCGTTCATCGCGGCATCGACGATCAGGAAGCGGCGCAGGAGCCCCTGCTTCACATAGATGACGCGGGCGACGAGGATGCCTGACGGGCCGGTCAGCGAGCGCCCGGGCTCAAGGGCCACCCGGCAGCCGAGCGGGCCGATGATCCGCTTGACCAGCGCCGCATAGGCGTCGAGGTCGGGGGCCACCTCCTCGTCATAGCGGATGCCGAGACCGCCGCCGAGGTCGACCGTGTCGATCTCGTGCCCGGCGGCGCGCAAGTCCCTGACCAGATCGGCGATGCGGGTGAAGGCGGCCTCATAGGGGCCGAGGTCGGTCAACTGCGAGCCGATATGGACGGCGACCGCCCGCGCCTCGACACCCGGCAGGGACCGGGCCTGGTCGAACACGTCGAGCGCGTGGTCGAGGTCGATGCCGAACTTGTTCTCCTTCTTGCCGGTCGAGATCTTGGCGAGCGTCTTGGCATCGACATCCGGGTTGATGCGGATCGCGATCCGCTGGGCCGCCCCCCTGGCCGCGGCCAGTTCCGACAGCGCCTCCAGTTCCGGCACGGATTCGACGTTGATCTGCTCGATCCCGGCCTCGATCGCCGCCGCCAGTTCCTCCCGGCTCTTGCCGACGCCGGAAAAGACGATCCGCTCCGGGGGAATGCCAGCGGCCAGGGCCCGACGCATCTCCCCCTCGGAGACGACGTCGGCGCCGGAGCCGAGGTCGCCGAACACGCGCAGCACGGCAAGACTGCCGTTCGCCTTCATGGCAAAGTAGATGGCGGCGTCCTGGTCGGCGAAAGCCTTGCGGTAGCCCTCATAGGCGTGGGCGAGGCCGGTCGCGGAATAGGCGTAGAACGGCGTGCCGACGGCGGCGGCGATGTCCGCGACGGGCACCCGGTCGACGTTGAGGGCGCCGGCGGAATAGGTGAAGGGGATCATTGGCGGGGGCTCGTCTCGGTCGGCGGCAGGGGCGGGGTGTCCGGGGCCGGCGGGAAGGTCCGGTCCAGGCGATCCTCGACCCCGTCTTCCAGCACGACACGCACCGGTTTCTTGCCGCAACCGGTCACTGTCACGACCGCCAGCAGCGCTGTTGCCAGAACCATGCCGCCAGCCATCCGGTGCGCCATCCTGCCCGCCATCCCGTCGTCCCTCATGCCGTCTCTCCGGCGCTCGCCCGCCCGGACCGCAAGGGCTTCGAGGCGGTGCTCCACCTCGGCGGGCTCTCCAACGACCCGCTCGGGGCGCTGCACGAAGAGGCGACGGTCGACATCAA
>CAYNIS010000625.1:0-1954 GCA_964397055.1 uncultured Rhodospirillaceae bacterium
ACGACGGGCTCGGGCTCGGGCTCTGGCTCGGGGGCTGGCGGTGGTTCCGGCACCGCGACCGGCTCAGGCGGCGGTGGCGGTGGCGGAGGTGGTGGTGGCGGAGCCGCCGCAACCTCCTCGGCCGGAGGTTCGGGCTCGGCCGCCGCTTCTTCGACCACTGTCTCGTCGATCGCGCCGTCCTCGACCCCGACCGGGTCCTCGGCCTCGTCCGGCTCGACGAAGGCCAGATCGACCGCGATCGGGTCGATCACGCTGGGTGTCGTCCGCGTCGTCGGCCAGCCGACCAGGGCGAGCGCGATCAGCCCGGCATGCAGGCTGGCGGACGCGGCATAGGCCCCGCTCATCCGGCTATTCCTGCGTGGGTCCGGAGTCACCGGCGGGAAGCTCCGCGATGAGGGCGACCTTGGAATAGCCGGCCTGGTTGATGGTGGTCATGACCTGCATCACGCGGCCATAAGCAAGGTCACGGTCGCCGCGCACGAAGATGCGGGTGTCTTCGCGGATCTCGCTGATCGCCTGGAGCGCACTGCCAAGGGCCTCCAGTTCCACCGGCTGCTCTTCCAGATAGACCTGGCCCGTCTCGTCCACGGTGATGATCCAGGGGTCGACGCGGTCGTCGACCTGGCGGGCATCCGCCGTCGGCAGGTCGACCTGCACGCCCACGGTCAGAAGCGGTGCCGTCACCATGAAGACGACCAGCAGCACCAGCATGACATCGACGAACGGGGTGACGTTGATGTCGGCGATCGGCTTGCGCCCGCGCCGCGAGCCGTGGCCCCGGTTGGAATGGGCGATCGGTGTCGCCATGGCCTTGTCATCCAGCCCCAGTTCTTGTTGCCCGCGACCCTGGCGGGCAAATCGGACCAAAATGAGTCAGGGTTGAGAGCTTTCGGTGCCGCCGTCAGCGGCTGTTGCATCGCTGCCACGCAGGGCTGCCACAAGCGGCGGTGGCAGGCGCACCGGCCGCCCCCGCGTGTCGATGCAGGCGAGCTTCAGGACCATGTCGCAGAGCACCGTGTCGCCGCGCATCACCGTCTGGTTGACCACCATGGTGACCCGGCTGTGATCGATCATCCGGGTGCGGACCGTCACCACATCGTCGAGACGGGCCGGTTTCTGAAAGTCGAGGGTGGCGTGGCGCACCGTGAAGGCGACGCCGGTCTCCTCCAGCACCTTGCTGTGTTCGGTGCCGAGCAGGCGCATGTATTCCGTGCGCGCGCGTTCGGCATAGCGCAGGTAGTTGGCGTTGTAGACGAGGCCCGAGACGTCCGTGTCCTCATAATAGATCCGGATCGGGTAGTAGTGGGCACCGTCCCGGACGGTACCGCTCGACGCTGTTTCACTCGTCATCGACATCGCCTTGGGCCAGGAGGTCGAGCTGGGTGGTCCCGCGCGCCGGGGCGGCGAGGCCGAGCTGGCGGTAGCCGCGGTCGGACAGCATGCGCCCGCGCGGCGTGCGCTGGACCAGCCCCTCGCGCAAGAGATAGGGTTCGACCACCTCCTCGATGACGTCGCGCTGCTCGGCCAGGGCGGCGGCCAGCGTGTCCGCGCCGACCGGTCCGCCGCCATAGTTCTCCGCAATGCAGCCGAGATAGCGGCGGTCCATCGCGTCCAGGCCCGCGCGATCCACGTCGAGCCGCAGAAGTGCGGCATCGGCCATCGCGCGGTCGACGGTGTCGACGCCGTCGACGGTGGCGAAGTCGCGCACCCGGCGCAGCAGCCGCCCGGCGATGCGCGGCGTGCCGCGTGCGCGGCGCGCGATCTCCTCCGCCCCGTCGTCGGTCATGGCGAGGCCAAGGAGACGGGCACCGCGGGAGACGATGTCGGCAAGGTCGGCGGTGTCGTAGAGTTCGAGCTGGAGGGGGATGCCGAAGCGGTCGCGCAACGGCTGGGTGACCAGGCCCGACCGCGTGGTCGCCCCGACCAGCGTGAACGGGGCGAGGTCGATGCGCAC
>CAYNIS010000626.1:0-894 GCA_964397055.1 uncultured Rhodospirillaceae bacterium
GGCCCCTTGTTCCTGGAAGGTGGCGGCGGGGCGGTTGCCAGCGTCGGCCGCGCCTTTGTCGAGGCCGCCGGCGGCCCGGATGCCAGCCTGTGCATCATCGAGACCGCCAATGACTTGGAGTTCCCGGCGTTTCGGCGGTTCGAAGGGCTGGAACTCGCGGGGCTGCAGGTTCTGAATCCGGACTACGGGGAGGCGGGCCAGGCGGCCCTGATCGAGGCTCTGGAGCGCTGCACCGGCTACTATTTCGGCGGCGGCGATCCGGAACGCCTGGCAGAGGTGTTGCGCCCGCCCGGGCGGCAGACTAGCCCGGCGCTTTCCGTCATCCGGGAACGGGTGCTGAACGACGGGGCGGCCTTCGGCGGCATCAGTGCCGGGGCCATGGTCGCCGGGCCGAAGACCCTGTGCACCTGCGGGCCAAATTCATCCGTCGAAGCCCTTGTCGACGGTGAGCTCAAGATCGCCGACTCCTTCGACCTGCTGCCCGGCGTGCTGGTCGATGCCCATTTCTTCGCGCGCGGCCTGATCGGCCGGCACCTGGTGGCGCTGGAGCGTCACGGTGCTGACATCGGGGTCGGTATCGACGAGGACACGGCGGTCACCGTCCGCCGCAATGCCGATGGCGGTGCCGAATGGCTGGTGGCCGGCCGCCGCCCGGTCGGCCTGTTCCGCCGAGACCCGTCCCTGCCGGCGAGGTCCTGGCGGTTGGACATCCTGGCGGCTGGCGACCGTTTCCTGCCGGACAGCGGGTTCATCGAACCGGCCGCGGACCGGCCCCTGATGCTGATCCGACCGGCGACGGACCGCACGCGCGGGGTGCGCAACATGTTCGGCCCAGGCACCGTGGTCCGCGCCGTCGGCCAGCAGTTGGTCCACCTCTTCGCGCTTCACGACACC
>CAYNIS010000626.1:904-1941 GCA_964397055.1 uncultured Rhodospirillaceae bacterium
CGCGCCGTCGGCCAGATGATCGGTGCTGGGGACGCCAGGGTGATCGGCGGTGTCGGCGACGCGCGCATCGTGATCGAGCGCACGGCCTCGACCCGTGTCCACGACAGCCCGGCGGGGACGACGATCCTCGACCTCGTCATCCGTTTGGAGCGTGGCCTCGAAAGCTGATCGCGATGCCGTGATCAGGTGACCTGGCGTTCCAGCGTTTCCAGCCGGTCCGCCTCCTGCGGCTGCTTGTCCCAGCGGATCCTGTGGATGCGGGGAAAGCGCATCGCCACCCCCGACTTGTGCCGGGTGGAGGTGTGGATGCTGTCGAAGGCGACCTCCAGAACCAGGCCGACCTCGACCTCGCGCACCGGGCCGAAGCGGTTGGTGGTGTGCGCCCTGACCCACCGGTCGAGGGCCACCAGTTCCTGATCTGTGAAGCCGGAATAGGCCTTGCCGACCGGCACCAGCCGATCGCCCCCGGCGGCGTCGGCCACCCAGGCGCCGAAGGTGTAGTCGGAATAGAAGGACGACCGCTTGCCGTGCCCGCGCTGGGCGTACATCAGGACACAGTCGGCGGTCAGGGCCGCGCGCTTCCACTTCCACCAGGGACCTTTCGGCCGACCGGTGGTATAGGGGCTGTCCTTGCGCTTCAGCATCAGGCCTTCGATGCCCTGGTCGCGGGCGCCGTCGCGCAACGCCGCCAGCGCCTGGAGGTCGTCGAACGCGACCAGCGCCGATACATCCATGCGGGGTGGCTGCAGGCGCCCGACCAGCGCTTCCAGCCGTAGACGACGCTCGACCAGGGGCAGCGCGCGCAGATCCTCCTCACCCTCGACCAGGATGTCGTAGAGGCGCACGAAAGCCGGGCTGTCGGTCAGCATCCTGCGTGTCACCGTCTTGCGGTTCAGGCGCTGCTGCAGGTCGTTGAACGGGGCAACCACCCGATCGCCGGCGGCGTCCGTGCGCACGACCAGCAATTCTCCGTCCAGGACGGCGTCGAGACCCTCCAGCGTCTCCATCAGGTCCGGGAACGTGGCGGAGATATCGTC
>CAYNIS010000627.1:0-1940 GCA_964397055.1 uncultured Rhodospirillaceae bacterium
GCGGCATTGCGCCGGATCGGCAGTTCGAACAGCTCCGCCCAGCGCCGGGCCACCGCCTCGTGGTTGTCGGCCTGGATCTCGACGGCGGTCAGTGCCTGCGTGCGGTCGGTGCGAACATGCGGCTTCCAGTTCGGCCCGGCCCATTTCCAGGGTGCCATTTCCTGGTGCCAGTCCCCGCGTGGCAGCATCGTATCGATGGAGACGATGCAGCCCGGAATGTCGGCGGGATGGAAATGGTTGGCGACCACGTCGGTCTCCGGCGAGGTCCAGACCTTGCGCACGCCCATCGCCTCCAGCCGCGCGCGGTGCGCGTCGGCATCGTCGCAGTCGAACAACAGCATGTAGCCGCCGTCGCCCTGGCGCCGGTCCAGATAGCGACCGGCCGTGGTGCCGTCCCGGGTCGGGGCCACGACCTCGATGAAGTTGCCGGCGATCGGCCACAGGGCGTTGTGCAGGCCGAACTTGCCGACACCCGGATCGTTGAAACAGACCTCGAGCCCGAGGACGTCGGAGATGTCCTCGGCAACCGGGTCCAGCTCTTTGGCGACAAAGGCGATCTGGCGCAGGCGCATGCTTGGTATCCTCCCGTCTGGCGTCTTGTTGTTGGCGCGATGATAGGAGCGAAGGGCCGGCGAACGGAAGGCACGACCTGCCGGCAATCGGGCGGTGGTGGAATTCCTCCGCTCCTCGTCTTAACGGCGTAGAAAGCCCCGGCGCGGTACAGCGGACACATTTGCCATCCTTGAGACAGGGAGCCGCCGCCATGGGTCCGACCGAGATCTTCCGCGAAGCCGTCGATCGCGAGCGCCAGTACCAGGAGAAGAAGTGGGGCAACGATCAGGACGACAAGGCCTCGATCAATCAGTTCACCACCTATGCGGTGATGACCGCGGCCAAGGGTGGCGGCAATGCCGGCAACGCCGGGAGCGACGAAAGCCGCACGCTGGTGCAGAAATCGATGGTCGGCGCGACCGCCGTCGCCGTCGGCGCCATTGAGGCGATCGAGCGGAAGTCGCCGGGCATCGTCGCCCTTGCGACCGGGCTGGACGGCGACGGTGCGCGCGACATCGCCCTCAACGCCATGGTCGAGCAGGTGGAGGACAACCTGAAGGACCCGGCGAAGAGCTTCGGGACCGCAAGCTCGGTCGACGACTGGGTGTCGGAAACCGTGCGGTCGGCCGGCGAAATGCCGCGCGAGATCGACAGCACCCAGGACCAGATCGCCGCGGTGCGCGAGTTGGTGACGATGGGGGCCGCCTCCATGGCCGGCGGCATCCGGCACGAGACCAGCCATCCGGGCTTCACCATGAAGGTGATGCGCCAGGACGCGGACATCGACACGACGCCGAAGGAACCGGTCCTGACCGACCGCCCGACCCGCAAGGCCGGCCTGGGCGTCACCGCCTGAGGGCCTGGGCAGCCGCCACGCTGCGGGGGCAAGCGCCTCCCCGCCTCTCACCCCGTCGCTTCTTCGTAGAGCCGGGCGTACTCGTCGGCGGTGGGCACGCGCGGGGTTGTCCGGGGCGCTTGTTCGCCTCTTCGGGACCAGGAAGGATGGACCATGAGGCTGACGTTGCAGCGAGCCACAAGGGGACAATTGGCCCTCACCTTGGCGGCTGTCATAACACTGCCTTTCGTGCTGCTTGCCTTCAACCCGGCAGTCGCATCGCCCCCGGCCGACCGGCGCTTTCCGCACAACAACGTTGCGGACATCCGAGTTGACGCATATTTGGACTGGCAGCTGCCAGGTGCCCCCCCAATCTCGGAAGCCAGTATCGCGGAACTAACCGTTGCCGAACTGCGGGCGCGGGTGAAAGCCCCTGTACCGATATTCGTAGAGAGGATCCTTGAGGCCGCGCGAAGCCGAACATTAATACCAGCTCCTGCTGATGGCGACTCTCACGGGGGATTCCCCTGAGGGCGCTGATGTGATTCACCAT
>CAYNIS010000628.1:0-1923 GCA_964397055.1 uncultured Rhodospirillaceae bacterium
TCGCACTTGACCGCCTCGTCCTCGACCTCGTACGCGACGAGGACGGCGGGCTCGAGATCGCTTCATTGCTGGCCGCCGGCGATGTGAGCGCGGGCGGGTCGACGGTCGCGGACCCGGCCGCGCCCGCGGGTTCGCCGGCACCGGCCGACCCGCAGGTGATCCTCGAGGAACGGATGGCCGGGCTGCCGGCGGTCACCTTGGAATCATTCACCGTCAACGGTGGCCGGGTGCGAATCGAGGACCGCAGCGCCGATCCGGACGCGCTGATCGACGCCGCCTGCACCGTCCGTGTCGCGCCGATCGACCTCAGCGGCGACGCTTTTACGGAGCTCGAACTGACGGTGGAATTGAGTCAATCCGGCAGCGGCCGCATTCGCGTCAGCGGCCGCACCCGGCCGCGCGACCCCTTTGCCGAGGCGCGGCTCGCGATCACCACAGAAGCGGTCGGCCTGCCGGTCTTCCGGGCCGACTCGGCGCGGCTGCTCGGTTCGCCGGTGGTCAGCGGCCGGCTGGACTCCGAGATCCGGTACACCATCGCCGATTGGAAACTCGAGGGCGAGAATCTGGTCGAACTCGAGCGCCTGCGCTTCGGCGAACGGGTGGCTGACAGCGACGCTCCAAATCTCCCCTCCTTGTAGCGGATGTCGGCGGGATCGACGCTGCGGCCCTTGGCGGCTCGGACCCACCCGAGCGCCGAGCAGATCACCGTCACCGGCTCGCGCTCGACCATCGCCTCGATCGGCACCTCGGCGACCTCCGGTGCCGCCTCGATCAGGGTCCGGCGCTTGCCGAGTGCCGTCTTGCCGCCGAACTCCTTGTCGATGTCCTGGATTTCCTGCCCGATCGCCTTCCACTGCAGGCCTTCGTCGGCAAGCAGCGCCTCGAGCTCGGTCTCCTCCGCGGTCAGCTTGTTGTGCTCGCGCCGGATCTCGATCTCCTCGAGCCTGGAGAGGGCGCGCAGGCGCAGGTTCAGGATCGCATCGGCCTGTACCTCCGACAGGTCGAAGGCGGCGATCAGGGCGGCCTTCGGGTCCTCCTCCTGGCGGACGATGCGGATCACCTCGTCGATGTTGAGATAGGCCAGGAGATAGCCGTCCAGGACCTCCAGCCGGTGGGCGATCTGGGCCAGCCGGTGGCGGCTGCGTCGCTCCTGGACCTCCAACCGGTGGTCGAGGAAGGCGCGCAGGACCGATTTCAGGTCCATGACCTTGGGCTCGAGCCCGCCGTCGAGGACATTCATGTTGAACGGGATGCGCTTTTCCAGGTCGGTCGCGCGGAACACGCTTTCCATCAGGACGACGGGGTCGACGTTGCGGCTCTTGGGCAGAAGGACGAGGCGCACGTCCTCCGCCGACTCGTCGCGCACATCCTCGACCATCGGCAGCTTCTTGCGCTCCAGAAGCCCGCCGAGGCGTTCCAGCAGGTCCGCCTTCTTGACCTGGTAGGGCATCTCCGTGACGACGATCTGGTACTGGCCCTGCTTCAGGTCCTCCCGGTGCCAGCGCGCGCGCACCCGGAACTTGCCGCGGCCGGTGGCATAGGCCTCCAGGATCTGGTCCGGCGGCTCGATCATGACGCCGCCGGTCGGGAAGTCCGGACCCGGGACCAGGGCCACGAGGTCGGCGACCGTCGCCTCCGGCTTGCGGATCAACAGCTTCAGCGCCTGGCACAGCTCGCCGACATTGTGCGGCGGCACGTCGGTCGCCATGCCGACGGCAATGCCGGTCGCCCCGTTGGCCAGCAGGTTGGGGAACCGGGCCGGCAGCACCACCGGCTCTCGGTCGCCGCCGTCATAGGTCTCCCGGAAGTCGACGGTGTCGTCGTCGATGGCGACCATCAGCGCCTGGGCGACGGCGGTCAGCCGCGCTTCGGTGTAGCGCATGGCGGCCGGGTTATCGCCGTCGATGTTGCCGAAATTGCCCT
>CAYNIS010000629.1:0-1920 GCA_964397055.1 uncultured Rhodospirillaceae bacterium
GGCGACGCCGACCGTCATCAGCGCGGGCTGGGTGTTCGCGGTGAGGTTGAGATCGTCCGCCGGCCCGTCGAAGATCAGCCGGGAGAGATGCGCGGACAGGGCGTCGTCGACCTCCTCGAACACGGCACGGGCGGTCGGAAAGGCATCGGCCAGCGCCCTGCCCATGCCGACTTCCTGGCTGCCCTGACCGGGAAAGATGAAGGCGGTGGAAGACATGATCTTTCTGGTCCGGATCAAGTGGCGGGGTGAGCGGGCGGCGGCCCGTCGGGCAGACCCCCGCCATGGGGTCGGTCACCGACGATGCATCGCGCTATTCATGTAGGAAGGCGGACATGAATAGAGACCCCCCGAGCGGTGTCAAGCATCGAGCTTGCGCTTCCGCCTTTTCCTGATAGACTACGCGGCTTCATTCTCCTTGCCGGCGGGTACGGCCCCGTCGGCTAGGCGTGTGCAGCCTTCAGCCCCAATCGGCCAACAGTCGACCTGACAATCGGCGTCGATCGGTTTTCGGCGGGCGGCACGCCGTGAAACATCCGAAGGGAGCCGACATGCCGCTTTACGAGACCGTGTTCATCGCACGGCAGGATATCTCCAACCAACAGGTTGAGACGCTTACCCAGGATCTCACGACCATCCTCGGCGAACGCGAGGGCTCCGTGGTCAAGGTCGAGAGCTGGGGTCTGCGCTCCCTCTCCTACCGCATCAAGAAGAACCGCAAGGGCCATTACGTGATGATGGTCATCGACGCCCCGCCACCGGCGATGGCGGAGATGGAGCGCCTGATGCGCCTCAACGAGGACATCTTGCGCTACATGAGCGTGCGCATCGAGGCGGTCGAGGAAGGCCCCTCGGCGATGATGCTTCAGAAGAACGAACGCGGCGGCCGCGGGGACCGCGGCGACCGGGGGGACCGAGGTGATCGGGGCGACCGCCGGGATCGCGGCGACCGCGGTGACCGGGGCGACCGCCGTGACCGGGGCGACCGCTTCGGGGGCGACCGCTTCGGCGGCGATCGCGGGGATCGTTTCGGCGGGGACCGGGGTGAACGATCCGGGGGTGAACGATCCGGGGGTGAACGATCCGGGGGTGATCGCTTTGCCGGCGGCCGGGGCGACCGCCCGCCGCGCGAGGAAGCGCCGGCTCCCGGCGACGGCTGACTTGCCCGCCAACCCCCGATTTCGACCCAGTCACAAGCCTTCATCCGGAGCTGTTAAGCCATGTCCTCCGACGCGACTGCCGCCCGCGCCCCGCGCCGCCCGTTCTTCCGCCGCCGCAAGAGCTGCCCGTTCTCCGGCCCGAATGCGCCGAAGATCGACTACAAGGACCTCAAGCTGCTGTCCCGCTTCATCTCCGAACGCGGCAAGATCGTACCCAGCCGGATCACCGCCGTTTCGACCAAGAAGCAGCGCGAACTCGCGCGTGCCATCAAGCGGGCGCGCTTCCTGTCGCTGATGCCCTACGTCATCCGCTGATCCGACGACCAGCCCGACGCATCGGCCATAGACAGAGCAAAATGGAAAGCGATCGATGAACGTGATCCTTCTGGAACGTATCCCTCACCTCGGCCAGATGGGCGACGTGGTGAAGGTGAAAGACGGCTTCGGCCGCAACTTCCTCCTGCCCCAGGGCAAGGCGCTGCGCGCGACGAAGGAGAACCTCTCCCTGTTCGAGCGGCAGAAGGCCCAACTCGAAACGGCCAACCTCGAGCGCAAGTCGGAGGCCGAACAGGTCGCCACCAGGCTTGACGGCATGACCGTCACCATCATCCGCCAGGCGGCCGAGGGCGGCCAGCTCTACGGCTCGGTGGTTGCCCGCGACATCGCCGAAGCGGTCACCGAGGGCGGGGTCACCGTCCAGCGCCGCCAGGTCGACCTCAACCGCACCATCAAGCAGCTCGGCCTGTTCGCGGTGCCGGTGGTC
>CAYNIS010000630.1:0-1914 GCA_964397055.1 uncultured Rhodospirillaceae bacterium
GAGGCTGTCCTTGCCCTCGCCACCGTCGAGGCTGTCGTCGCCCTTGCCGCCGTAGAGGCTGTCGTCGCCGACCTCGCCGAAGAGCTTGTCGTTGCCGCCGTTGCCGTAGAGGCCGTCCTTGCCGGTGCCGCCGTAGATGACGTCGTTGGACGCGTTCGAGCCCCTGATGACGTCGTTGCCGCCGAAGCCTTCGATCACGCCGGCCTTGACCAGGGCCAGGCCGGAGAAGTCGAGGGTATTGGCACCCGAGGTGCCCTGGATGCCCTTGTTGCGGCCCTCCAGGCGCTCGATCGAGTTGAAGTCGGTGTTCTCGAAGACGAGTGCCGTGTCGCCGATGTTGCGGATGGTGTCGGTGCCCGACCCGCCCTTGAACGCGTCGGTCTTGCCCTCGTCACCGGTGACCAGGAACGTGTCGTCGCCGTCACCGCCGTCGAGGCTGTCCTTGCCCTCGCCGCCGTCGAGGCTGTCGTTGCCCTTGCCGCCGTAAAGGCTGTCGTCACCGGCGCCGCCGAACAGCTTGTCGTTGCCGCCGTTGCCGTAGAGGCCGTCCTTGCCGCCGTTGCCGAACAGCTGGTTGTTCTTGCCGTCGCCGATCAGCGTGTCGTTCTTGCTCGAACCGTTCAGGTTCTCGATCGAGACCAGCGTATCGGTCTCGCCCGACCCGGTTGCCGTGCCCTTGGTCAGGTCGGCCACCACCGCGCGGCTGCGGGTCGAGAAGTCGGCGGTGTCGGTGCCGGAGCCGCCGTCCAGGACGTCATCGCCCTTGCCGCCGACCAGGTTGTCGTTGCCGGAACCGCCGTTCAGCTGATCGACGCCGTCGCCACCGTCGAGATGGTCGTTTCCGCCGCCACCGTTCAGCGCGTCGTTACCCTTGCCGCCGAGGAGGACATCGGCGCCCTTGTCGCCGGACAGGATGTCGTTGCCGTCGCCGCCGTCGAGGACATTGTTGCCGTCGTCGCCGTCGATCACGTCATTGAAGCGGGAGCCGACGACATTCTCGATGCCGGTCAGCGTGTCGGTGCCGCCGTCGCCGTCCGCCACGGCCTGGCCGTCCTCCAGGTCGACGATGACGCCGGCCGTGGCCGCCGAATAGTCGACGGTGTCAGTGCCGTCGCCGCCGTCGATGTCGTCGTCGCCCGCGCCGCCGGCCAGGACATCGTTGCCACCAAGACCGGCAATGATGTCGTTGCCGTCACCGCCATTCAGGACGTTGGCGCGGTTGTTGCCGGTGAGCGTGTCGTTCCCGTCTGATCCGGTCAGGTTTTCAATGCTGGTCAGCGTGTCGGTGCCCTGGCCGGTCGCCGTGCCGTTGCCGTTGGTGTCGATGCTGACGGTCACGCCGTTCGTCGAACCGGAGAAGTCGGCAGTATCGGTGCCGCTGCCACCGCTGATGATGTCGTTGCCGGAGCCGCCGTTCAGGACATCGTCGCCGCCGTTGCCGCCGATCTCGTCGTTGCCGGACCCGCCGTAGATGACGTTCGCCTGGTTGTTGCCGAACAGGCGGTCGTTGCCGCCCTTGCCGTCCAGCGAGGCGCCGTTGATGTCACCGATATTGGTGAGGTCGATGTCGTCGTTGCTGTGGGTGCCCTCGATGACGTCGACGCCTGTGATCGCCTCGACATTCTTGACGTTGGCGTTGCCGTAGCCGGCATCGGTGCTGTCGAGCACGCTGACGGTCAGCGTCTTGCTGCCATCGGCGGTGATCGCGTCGGTGTTGCCGCCGCCGTCGATCTTGTCATCGCGGTTGAGGGCGTTGGTCACCACGAAGGTGTCGTTGCCCGACCCGCCGGAGACGTTGTCCTTGCCGTCGCCGACGTAGATCGTGTCGTTGCCGGAGCCACCGTCGACAACATCGTTGCCCGAGCCGCCGTCGATGACGTCGTCGCCGCCGTTGCCGCCGATCTCGTCGTTGCC
>CAYNIS010000631.1:0-1901 GCA_964397055.1 uncultured Rhodospirillaceae bacterium
GTTTGAGCGTTTTCCGAACCGCCAGACTGGTTCAGTCTGGCTGGAAAACGCTCTAAGACCTCAGACGATGGGGGGTCAGTTGCCCACGCGGCCGAACACGGCGTCGAAAACGCTGCGTGCGGCTTCCATCTCGCCCATCTCGCAGGCCTCATAGCCGGCGATCGCCATGCGGAACATCTCGATCCGCTTGGACGGGCTCTGCGGCATGCCGGTGATCATGTCCTGGGCTTCGTCGAACATCTCGACGCAGTTCATCTCGTTGTGGTCGTCGGCCCGAACGGGGGCGGCGACGGCGAGGGTGCCGGCGGCGATCACGGCGGCAACGGCAACCGACTTAACCATCCATCCCTCCAGGGGTGCGGGTCGATGTCAGACGACGACTGGTCGTCGAAGGGCGGGGGAACCGCCCTCCCGGCGGAAAGTGGCTGCCGGCAGCGGCCCTCGCAAGCGCAAAGAAGGAATGGAATCAGTGCGCGGACGACCCGGCGGCAACACGGGAACCGGCTGCCGCCGCCGGTGTTTCCCGTGCCGCTGTATCCCCTGCCGCGGGTCCCCGTGCCGCGAGCCCGAAGGCATCAGCCAGGAGCGCGTACGAACGCCGGCGGGCCGCGGCATCGTGACAGATCGTGACCACCACCACTTCGTCGACGCCGTAGGCCCGCGCCAGATCGGTCAGGCGATCCTTCACCTGGTCGACCGCACCGACGACGATGCCGCGCCGGTGCATGTCGACACGCAGGCGCTCGGCGGCGTCATAGGGATAGCTCTCCGCCTCCTCGACCGTCGGGAACGGGCCGAGGTCGCCGCGGTCGAGACGCAACCGCCAGAGATCGCGGCTGCGCGACAGGCGGATCGCCTCGGCCTCCGTGTCCGCGGCGATCGCGAACACGCCGATCGACGCGCGCGGTTCGGCAAGACCGCCGATGGGGCGGAAATCGCGCCGATAGGCCGCCATCACCGGGGGTCCCCATTCCGGTGCGATGAAATGCGCGAAGGAGAAGGCGGCCCCGACATACGCGGCGAGCATTGCCGACTGATCGCTGGAGCCGAGGAGCCACAGGTCCGGCTGGGTCGGGCCGGCCGGCATCGCGCGAATGCCGGCGAACGGGCTGTCGCCCTCGGGCCCGTCGCCGAGATATTCCATCAGCTGGACGACCTGGCTCGGGAAGTACTCGATCCCGAGCGCGCCCGGCCCGGCCTGGAGGGCGGCGGCCGTGCGCCGGTCGCTACCCGGGGCGCGGCCGATGCCGAGGTCGATGCGGCCGGGGTAGAGGGCTTCGAGGACGCGGAACTGTTCCGCGACCTTCAGCGGGGAGTAGTGGGACAGCATCACCCCGCCGGAGCCGACGCGCAGGCGCTCGGTGTCGGCGGCGATGCGCGCGATCAGTATCTCCGGTGCCGCCCCGGCGAGACCGCCGGAATTGTGATGCTCCGCCACCCAATAGCGATGATAGCCGAGCCGATCGGTCAGCCGCGCGAGTTCCAGCGTTTCCCGAATCGCATCGGTGGGGGTCCCGCCGGCGCGGATCGGGGACTGGTCCAGAACGCTCAGGGTCAGGGGGCGGTCGTTATTGGCTGAGGTCACCGTTCGCGCTCCCGTTCCGCGTCAATGCGCAGGCGCACCCGATCACGCAGGCGGGCCAGATGGGGATCGTCGAGGCCAAGCTCGTCCAGATGCTCGACCGTGTTGATCAGGTACTCGGCACAGCTGCCGAGCTGGCCGCAGGCGGTCGCGATCGTCTCCACCACCTCGTCCTCGGAAAGGTCGCCGGCGTAGCGCTCGTGGTCATGGTTGATGGAGAAGGTGACCGCGGTGACCGGACCCGCCGTCGTCGCCACCTCGACCCAGGTCGGGATGTAGGCGCCGCCCAGCATCTCCCGCCGCCAGACCACGTCCAGCT
>CAYNIS010000632.1:0-1899 GCA_964397055.1 uncultured Rhodospirillaceae bacterium
GGATAAGGGAGGTGAGGCCGCCACAGAGCACGACCTGCTCCCCGAACAGGTCGGTCTCGCACTCCTCGCGGAAGCTGGTCTCGATGATGCCGGCACGCCCGCCGCCGATTGCCGAGGCGTAGGAGAGGCCGATCTCCTGGGCATTGCCCGACGGGTTCTGGTGGATCGCAAGCAGGCAGGGAACCCCGCCGCCGCGCTGGTATTCGGAACGCACGGTGTGGCCGGGGCCCTTCGGCGCCACCATCAGCACGTCGATATCGGCGCGCGGCTCGATCAGACTGAAATGGATGTTGAGGCCGTGCGCGAACATGATCGCGGCCCCCTCGCGCAGGTTGGCGTGCAGGTGATCGCGATAGAGGTCGGCCTGCAGTTCATCCGGCGTCAGGATCATGGTGACGTCGGCCCAGGCCGCCCCTTCCGCCGGGGTCATGACCGTGAAGCCCGCGGCCTCGGCCTTGGCGGCGGTGGCCGAACCGGGTCGAAGTGCGATCCGGACATTCTCCACCCCGCTGTCGCGCAGGTTCATGGCGTGGGCGTGGCCCTGGCTGCCATAGCCGATGACCAGGACCTTCCGGGCCTTGACCAGGTTCACATCGGCATCGCGATCGTAGTAGACGCGCATTGGGGTCGGATCCTCTTCGTTGGTGCCGGCGGGCCGCCCGCCGGTTTGTTGATGATCTTGGGAGTTCGCAAGGTTTCGCGGGTGGTCGCCCGCTACATCGCTTCCGCGCCGCGGGTCATCGCGGCGATTCCGGTGCGGGCGAGTTCGGTCAGGCCGAGCGGGCGCATCAGGCCGATGAAGGCCGCCACCTCCTCGGCATCGCCGGTGAGCTGGAAGACGAAGCTCTCCAGCGTCGTGTCGACGACCTTCGCCCCGAAGATGTCGGCGATGCGCAGCGCTTCGATTCGCTTCTCGCCGGTGCCGCGCACCTTGATGAGAGCAAGCTCGCGTTCGACGTACTGGCCCTCCTCCGTCAGGTCGGAGACCCGATGGATCGGCACCAGCCGGTCGAGCTGGTTCTTGATCTGCTCGATCACCATCGGCGTGCCGGTGGTGACGAGTGTGATCCGGGACAGCCGCTGGTCGGTGTCGACCTCCGCCACCGTCAGGCTTTCGATGTTGTAGCCGCGGCCGGAGAAGAGGCCGATCACGCGCGCCAGCACGCCCGGTTCGTTATCGACCAGGACGGCGATCGTGTGTTGTTCGGGTTTGTCAGCAAAAGCGTTCATGGCGGGCCCTCCGCTCGGTAAGGGCCTGTGCTGAAAAGGACATGGCCATCGGAAGATCGGGAAGGGTTGGCAGAATTGGGGACGGTGCCGGTAGATCAGACCAGCACCATGCCCTCTTCCTTGGCGGTCGGATCGCTCTCGTCGTCGGGGCCCAAGAGGATCTCGTTATGGGCATGCCCGCCCGGGATCATCGGGAAGCAGTTTTCCGCCGGGTCGACACACATGTCGACCACCACCGGGCGGCGGACGTCGATCATCTCCTGGATGACGTCGTCGACCTCCGAGACCTTGGTCGCGCGCAGGCCGACGCAGCCGAACGCCTCGGCCAGGCGCAGGAAGTCCGGCAGCGCTTCCGAATAGCTTTCGGAATAGCGCCCGCCATGCAGCAGTTCCTGCCACTGGCGGACCATGCCCATGTACTGGTTGTTCAGGATGAAGACCTTGACCGGCAGACGGTACTGGACCGCCGTCGACAGCTCCTGGATGTTCATCAGGATGGACGCTTCGCCGGCGACGTCGACGACCAGCGCCTCCGGATGGCCGAGCTGGACCCCGATCGCGGCCGGCAGGCCGTAGCACATGGTGCCGAGCCCGCCGGAAGTCATCCAGTGGCGCGGTTCGTTGAATTCCAGGAACTGGGCGGCCCACATCTGGTGCTGGCCGACCTCG
>CAYNIS010000633.1:0-1897 GCA_964397055.1 uncultured Rhodospirillaceae bacterium
GCCGGGACCAGCAGATCGAAGATGAAGCTGATCGCCGTCGATTTGCCGACCCCGATATCGCCGATGAAGGCGATGTTGTGCTTCAGCCGGGTCAGGAAACCCGACGCCCGCAGCAGGTCGCCCTTCCGACGCTCAAGCTGGCGGCGCAGCGGCCAGGGCTGCTCTTCGTCGCCGAGAAAGGCCTCGATCTTCTCAAGGGTCTCCTCCGCAATCTCAAGCGAGGCCCGCTCCGGGTTCCAGTAGGACGGCGGCTCGATAAACCGCCACTCGCGTTCCATGAACCGCAGGAAGCCTTTTGCCTCCTCGGAACCGAGCGCGGCCAGGGCGTCAAGCACACGCCTGATCTCGTCGGGCGCAACCACCTCGCCCTTCTCCATGCGTGACAGGCGGCTCTGATCGACCCCCGCCTTTTTCGCGACGTCCGATTGCGTTGCTCTCAGCCCGCTCCGCAGGCGCGCCACCGCGCCCGCCTCTCTCGTGAATTGCATGTCCATCGCCCAACCCTCCTACTCCAACATGATTGATTCATGAATGCTGCATATATGCGAGAACTATGCGGACGCAATGGGTGGGTAGAAGATTCCTTACGAGAGAGACGCATTTCGCTGGAGCAGGGTCAGGCCGGCAGCATGCTCGGCCTGTGCATCACCGGCATCCCGCATTCTGGACCCTATAGATTCTCCCTCCTTGCCACGTTCTGGATCAGGCCGAAGCCCGACTGGTCGCGCTGCCCCTAGGGCGCGGACGCTCGACGTCGTTGCTCACCAGCCTATTGTACCAGCCAGTAGAGCGTGTTCTCGCGCGGGTGCTGGCAGAAGGCGGCGGTCTCGCCGGCATCCGCCGGCGGCGACCGCCACGGCAGGCTGGGACCGGTGCCCAGCCGGTTGCTGCCGCTGACCCCCTGAAACACCCGGTCCTGCGGCACCCAGGCCGCGAGCAGGCGGCAGGGATAGGCCGGGACATTGTCGAGGGCGACCCAGAAGCTGGAACTGGTGCCGGTGATCTTCAGCCGCCCGCCCCAGCGGTTCTGCGGGCGCCCGGTCCGGTCATCGACCAGGGTTTCCGGAATGACGCCGAGATCGACCAGATCGCCGGAGACGTCCGGGTAGCCGCACAGGTCGATCTCGCTGCGGTAGCTGCAGCCGAGCCGAACGCCGAGGTCGTGGTAGCCGCGCGCGATGCGCTCGATCAGCGCCGTCTCCCCGGCCACGTGATAGCGCTGGAAAAGGTCGTGACCGGCCCAGGCCGCCCCGGCGACCAGCGACAGGGCGCCCGCGACGATGCCGACGGTCGCGGCATAGATGCCGAGGCGGCGGGCCGCGATCCGCCGGGACACGTCGGGGGCCGCCGGCAGCGCCTCCGCCGGCACCGGGGCCGACCCGTCGCCCGGCAGAACCCGATAGAGCGTGCCGCCGGCGACGACGGTTCTCGCGCCGGACCTGGCTGGCACCCGTTGCCTGCGCGGGCGCCACCACGGGCGCTGCCACCAGGTTTCCGACCGGCGCGGCAGGTGTTCGACCAGGAACACCTCCTCCGCCCGGGTGGTGTCCCAGCCGCGATAGGTCACCCCGCGGCCGTCCTGGGCGACGACGGCGCTGATCACCACGCCCGCGGCTCGGGCACCGGGGGCCAGGGGCTGATCGTGGAAGCTGCGCAAGAGCGAACGGTTGGGCATCAGGTTTCTCGGCCGGGTAGCGCTGACGTGGCTGTCATTGAAACCCGCGCCTGATCGAGAAGCCAGTCCCGGAACGCCATGAAGCTCGCGCCCTGGACCCGATTGGCCGGATAGACCAGCCGCATCGACCGGTCCGCACGCCGGGTGAGCGCGAAGGGCGCGACCAGCCTGCCGCTCGCAAGGTCGTCGCGCACGAGCGCCTCGATCCCGATGGCGACCCCC
>CAYNIS010000634.1:0-488 GCA_964397055.1 uncultured Rhodospirillaceae bacterium
GCTCGACCTCGGCTGCGGCACCGGCAACTACACCGCCGCCTTGTCCGAGCGCGGCCTCACGATGGTCGGCGTCGATCTCTCCCGCACCATGCTGACCGCCGCCTGCACCAAGGGGCTGACCCTGGCCCAGGGCGATGCCGCCGCCCTTCCCTTCGCCGGCGGGGCGTTCGACGGGGTCACGGCGGTGCTCTGCCTGCACCACATCGCCGACCGCACGACGGCCATGCGGGAGGTCTTCCGTGTTCTCCAGCCCGGCACCGCGTTCGTTGCCTTCAGCATCGCCCGGGAACAGCACGTCAGCTTCTGGCTGACCCATTACTTCCCGAACGCCATGGCCGCGGCCGGCGATGAATTGCCGGATACAGCGGCGATCGATGCGGACATCGGCGCGGCAGGGTTCGAGCGACCTCGGCGCGTGACCTGGCAGGTGCCGGAGGAGCCGGTGGACCGCTTCCTCAATTCCGGCAGGTACCGCCCGCACCTCTACC
>CAYNIS010000634.1:498-1875 GCA_964397055.1 uncultured Rhodospirillaceae bacterium
CGGATGTCCGCGCCGGCATCTCCACCTTCGCCCGCATTACCGAGACCGAGGAGTTGGAACGGGGCCTCGCCGCGCTCTCCGCCGATATCGAGAGCGGCCGGTGGGCGGAGGTCGCGGCCCGCTATGCCAACGACCTCGGCGACTACCACTTCCTGATCGCGCGCAAGCCGGCAGCCGTGGACGCCTAAACGCTGATGCCGAAGCCGAGCAGCGGCACCCGGCCGAGCGTGCCGCGCATCCGGTCGAGCGCTTCGTCGATGTCGTTGCGTGCCACGCCGGAACGCCGCTTTTCGTCATCATCGCCGGCGAAACGCTCCGCCATCTCCGCGATCGTTCTGGCGTTGGAGCCGATGCGGTCAGCGGTCTCGGTCAGGCCGGCGAGATCGCGGGCGATGTCTTCGGCCGATCCGCCGGCCTTGGTGATCGACCCGTGCAGGGCCTCCACGGCCCCCTCGGCCATGCGCATCATTCGGGCGGCGACCGTCGACATCGCCGAGCCGCGTCCCATCATGGAGAGCTTCAAGGCGGCGTCGAGCCCGGTCTTCAGGAACTGGTCGACGAAGTCGAGGAGCCGCTCGTTGACCTCCCGCTTCATCGCGTCGAACTGGTCTACGATGGCGGCGGCCTCCTTCTCACCGGCCGCGATGGTGTCGAGGAGCGCGCTCACCTCCGGACTGTCGGTGGGCAGGCGCAGGTCGGTGACGACCGCCGGCGACCCCGTGGCGGCCGTCTGGCCGGTGTCGCCGGTCTTGCGCGCCCCTTGCGTACCGGACTGGGTGCCGGATTGCGGGCCTGGGGGCAGGATGGGCGGCAACCCGCCGATACCGCTTGCCATGACAGCTCCTCGTCAGGGAACCGGAACGCTCATTCCAGAAACACCATAGATGGCCGGACCCTGAGGCGTCACCAGGGGCGACGGCCCGCTCGCGCTTGCCACAGCCTGGGCCGGTGGCCTAGATGGCGAAACCAGCCGCCCAGGCGGTCGGCCCGTCGAAAGGCAAGCCAGCGCATGCGCGTGGAGACCACCCGGGATCAGCGAATCGTCGCAACCTCGCGCCTTTTCCTGCGCCCGCCGGAACCGGAGGACCTCGCGATCTACCGCGAGCTCTACCTCGACCCGGAACAGACCCGCTTCCTTCCAGGCGGGCCGTTCGGGGCGGAGGCAGGCGCGCGTCGGGCCAAGGTGGCGCTGACCGTGTTCATGCGGCACTGGCGCGAGCGCGGATTCGGCCCCTGGGCGGTCATGTCGGCCGACGACCGGGAACTGATCGGCCATGCCGGCCTGCGCTTCCTGGCCGATTGCGACCTGGTCGAGCTGCTGTTCTCCGTCCGGCGCGATCTCTGGCGCCAGGGCTACGCGACAGAGGCCGCGCAGGC
>CAYNIS010000635.1:0-1874 GCA_964397055.1 uncultured Rhodospirillaceae bacterium
GGGCTGGTGTCCACGGCCGGGGCCGGCGCGCGCCACAACCTGCTGTCCGACCTGTTCTATGTGTCCCGCGCGCTGGAGCCCTATACCGAGCTGCATCGCGGCGATATCGGGGAGCTGATCGAGCGCGGCATTGCCGTCATCGTCCTCGCCGACATCGGCGCACTCTCGCCCGCTGAGGCCCAGGCGCTGGAGGAATGGGTGGTCGAGGGCGGCCTCCTCCTCAGGTTTGCCGGCCCGCGCTTCGCCGAGAACGCCGAGCGGCTGGTGCCGGTGCGCCTGCGCCGCGGCGACCGTGCGCTCGGCGGGGCCCTCAGCTGGACCGACCCCGCGCCGCTGGCCGCGTTCGCCGAGGGCAGCCCGTTCCACGGCCTTTCGATCCCGGACGACGTGACGGTGTCGCGCCAGGTGCTGGCTGATCCGACACCGGACCTCGCCGACAAGACCTGGGCCCGCCTCGCCGACGGCACGCCCCTGGTGACGTTCGAGGATCGCGGCCGCGGCAAGGTTGTCCTGGTCCACACCACCGCCGGGGCCGCCTGGTCCAATCTCGCCCTTTCCGGCCTCTTCGTCGGCATGCTGCGGCGCGTGGTCGAGGCGAGCCAGGGGGTCGCGGCCGCGGCCGGGGATGCCGGCCTGCCCCTGCCGCCGATCCGGGTGATGGACGGCAACGGCGTTCTGACAGCCCCCGGCGCGGCCGTGCTGCCGGTCTCCACCACCGCCTTCGACGCCACACCGCCGGGACCGCGCCATCCGCCGGGCTACTACGGCCGGGACGACAGCCGTCGTGCCCTCAACCTCGCGACCGGCAGCGGTGCCCTGGTGCCGGCCGCCGACATGCCGGGCAATGTCGCCGTCGTTCCCTATGGCGGTGTCGGGGAGGTCGATCTCGGCCCCTGGCTCCTGGTCGCCGCGGCCGGCCTGACCCTGGTCGACTTCCTGATCGCGCTGATCCTGATGGGCACGCTGGGCGCCCTTCTGGACCGGCGGCGGCGCCTGCCCCAGGCCGGGCTGGCCGCGGCCCTGGCGCTGGCGGTCCTGGTCACGACCGGCCTCGCGGCGGCACAGCAGCCGGGCGACGCGCCGGAAATCGCCCCCGACGATCCGACCGAACTCGCCCTCATCGCTTCCAGCGGCATCTTCCTCGCCTATTTCCTGACCGGCGACGATACCGTCGACGACACCAGCCGGCTCGGGCTCGAGGGGCTGGCGCGCGCGCTTCGCGTGCGCACCTCCGTCAACGCCGAAGGCGCGATGGGGATCGACCCGAATCGGCACGAACTGGCGCTGTTCCCGCTCATCTACTGGCCGGTCACCGACCGGCCGCTCGACCTGACAGCACCGGCGATCGAGCGGCTCAACCGGTTCATCCGCAACGGTGGCACGATCGTCTTCGACACCCGTGACGGCCGCTTCGGTTCGGCGGTCAGCCCCGGGCGCGAACGGCTGCGGGAGTTCGCCGGCATCCTCGACATTCCGCCGCTGACCCCGGTGCCGGCCGACCACGTGCTGACCAAGTCGTTCTATCTGTTGCAGGAGTTCCCGGGCCGCTACCGCGCGTCGGAGGTCTGGGTCGAAGCACCCGGGCGCCAATCCGACCATGACGGCGTGTCCTCGATCATCGTCGGGTCGAGCGACTGGGCCGGGGCCTGGGCGCTCGATGCCTCCAACCGCCCGCTCTATGCGGCGACGCCGGGCGGCCAGCGCCAGCGCGAGATGGCGTACCGCTTCGGCATCAACCTGGTCATGTACACGCTGACCGGCAACTACAAGGCCGATCAGGTCCATTTCGAGTTCATTCTGGAGCGGCTCGGCCAATGATCGATCTCGCGACCCTCGGCGCCGTGGAAATCGCCTGGGCGCCCCTGGTGCCGTGG
>CAYNIS010000636.1:0-1872 GCA_964397055.1 uncultured Rhodospirillaceae bacterium
CCGCGTGCCGGCGGGGCGCTGATCGCGGTGACGCCGTGGGTATCGGCGGTCGCCCTCCTGATGCTGCTGGCCCGCCTGGAACTGACGGCACTTGCCGCCCTCGACCTCATCGATCTGCCGGAAGAGACGCTGCCGGCATCGATCGACGACCACATCCTGCGCGCCTATGCCTTCCAGCTGTTCCGCTGGCTGGTGCTGGCAGTCGGGGTGATCCCGCTGGTCGGCCCTGAAGCGGCGGGCTGTGCCGGCGGCGACACCTACTGCCTTGCCTTCGAGGGGCTTGCGGGGCAACTGGCGATGACCCTTCCCGGGGAGGTGCTTCTGGTGACCGTCTTCCTCTTCGGCCTCGCCGCCATCCTTCAGGACACCCGCCTGTTCGACCCGGTCCCGGTCCTGGATGACGGGGCGGACAACGCCGACACAACCCGGGACCCGGAAACCGGCACGACCCTGGCCGCCCTTGTGTGGGCCCTGCTGTCGGTGATGGTCCTGGCGGTCGGCCATATCGGGCTTCTGCGGGCCCTGGCGCTGCCCTATAAGGTGGCCGCCGACGCCACGGACATCGTGGCCGCCGCCCTGATCGGCCCCGGCAGCGCCCTGTTCCTGGCGGGCTGCGCCTATCGGTGGTGGCGGCTCGCGACGCACGCGCACAGGCCGATCGGCCGGGTTTTCGCCGTGCTGGTAACCGCTGTCGCGCTGGCACTGGCCGCCGTCGAGCTCGGCGCTGGCATCTATTCCCTGGTCGCGCCCGACGCGACGGCCGATCTGGTGGCCGCCTACCGGGACCCGGGCACCGGGGCCATCGGCTGTCCGCCAGGGGCGGCGGCCTGCCGGCTGCTGATCAACCCGGAAAACCCCCTGACGCCGATCTACCTGACGCTGATGGCGTTCTATGCCCCGTTCCTGTTCACCGCCCTGGTCGCGATCCGGCTCTTGAAGGGGCTGGCCCCGCTGGCCGACGCGGATCAGTCCTGACGGCCGCGCGGGCTGCGGCCCTGTTCGGTCTTGCGGCGCAGATAGCTCGGAATGTCGAGTTCCGCTTCCAGGTCGCGTGACGCCTGCTCGTCCGCCGGGGTCATCCGCTTCATCATGCGATGGCTGGAGAACGCGGCCTCCTTGGTGAAGCGGATCGCATCGCGCTTGGCGGCCAGCCCCTCCAGCGTGGCGAGCACGCCCGCCACCCACGGATTGGCCCCGGCCTCCTGCCGCGCGAGGCCGAGCTGGCGTTCGACCTCCGCCCAGTCGCCGGCGGCGGCGGCCTGACGCGCGCGGTCCTGGATGTCGGCGGCGGTGACTTCGGCAATACGGCTCTCGACCAGCGGGTCCGGGGCGATCGCGGCGAAAGCCGCGGCCGGAACCACCGGAAGCCTGAGTTCGACGGGGTCGACATGCCGGCGCACGCCCGCAAGATCGTGGTAGGCCGCACCGACGGCGAGTGCCGGAACATCGGCTGCGTCGCCGTCGCCGGTGCGCGCGGGCAGCGTGACCCTGGCCAGCGCCCAGAGGGCGCCGCCGCGGGCGAGATCGCCGAGGTCGACGGCAGCGCCGTCGCGGCCCGCCGGCAGCCGGTTGAGCACGGTGACCGCCACCCCGTCCGCCGGGGTCAGGCTCAACCCGACATGGCAGGCGACCACCGACGTCATCAGGTCGAACTCGGTCTCGAACGGCTCCAGCAGGTCGTCGGCACTTTCCCCGTAGTAGCAGTTGCCCGCCCCGCGCCGGGCGATGTCGATCATCAGGTCTTCCTGGAACCCATAGCCAAGGCCATAGGTCGAGGTGGTGATGCCGGCCCCGGCCTGATCGGCGACGCTGGCCGCGATCGCTTCAGGTTCCATCACCCCCTGATTGGCCTTGCCGTCGGACAGGAGGACG
>CAYNIS010000637.1:0-1872 GCA_964397055.1 uncultured Rhodospirillaceae bacterium
CGGTCGACAGGATCAGCGGCAGCCCGCCGACCACGGTCGAGATCAGGGTCATCGCCACCGGCCGCAGGCGAACCCGGGCGCTGGTCTCGATCGCCTCGCGCACGCTCATCCCGCGATCGCGCATCTGGTCGGCGAATTCCACCAGCAGGATGCCGTTCTTGGCCATCAGGCCGATCAGCATGACGAGGCCGATCTGGGAGTAGATGTTGACCGTGGTGCCGGTGGCCGCGAGGGCGAAGACGGCGGCGGCCAGCCCGAACGGCACGGTAAGGGTGACGACCAGGGCGCTGGTGATGCTCTCGAACTGGGCGACCAGCACCAGGAACACGACGACCAGGGCCAGCGCATAGGTCAGCGCGACCTCGTTGGAGGTCTCGTCCAGGGTCGCCGCCTCCCCCAGCAGCAGGAGCGTCATGTCAGGCGGCAGGATGTCGTCGGCGAGCCCGCGGATGCGATCGATCGCCTCGCGCAGGGGCAGGGCGGTTTCCCGATCGACGTCGATTTCAATCGCGCGGCGCTGCGCGTGGCGGTCGAGCTCGGCGGCGACCCCTTCCTCCTCGATCGTCACCAGGGTGGTCAGCGGGATCAGGCGCCCGTGGTCGCTCATCACATGCAGGTTGACGAGGTCGCCGGGGTCGTTGATCGCCCCGCTGCCGGCTTCCAGCAGGATCGGGATGGACTCGTCGCCGACGGTGAGGTCGGCCAGTTCGTCGCCGTCGATCATGGCGCGCAGGGTCGTCGCGAGGCCGTCGAGCGGCACGCCGAGGTCGGCCGCCCGGCGCCGGTCGATGCGCACGGCAAGCTGCGGCTGGGTCGGCTGGTAGGAGATGCGGGGGTCGGAAAGACCGTCCCCGCTCTCCTCGATGGCGCGGACCAGCTGTTGGGAGACGGCGAACATCTCCTGGTAGTCGCTGCCCAGGATCGCCACCTCGACCCCGCCGCCGGCGCGGCGCAGGTTCAGGCTGTTGGGGGTGAAGACGCGCAGCTGGGAGCCGGGGATCTCGGACATCGGCCGGCGGATCGCGCGCATGATCTCCTGCTGGCTGCGGTCGCGCGCTTCCCAGCTGGCCAGCGGTGCCGAGATGAAGACCCGGTTGAGATCCCAGCGCCCGACGATGGTCAGGACCGATGCCACCTCCCCGCTCTCGCGCAACGGGGCGAGCACGGCCTCCATCGCCTGGGCCTGGCGCTCGCTGTAGGTGAGACCGACGCCATCGGGCCCGGTGCCCAGGACGCGCACGAGGCCGCGGTCCTCCGGCGGCAGGAGTTCCTCCGGCAGTTCCGGGTAGAGGAGGGCAGCGGAGCCGGCGAAACCGACGGCGACAATGGTGATCGCCAGCGGGAAGGCGAGCAGCCGGCCCTTGGGACTCCCCGGCGCGGCGGCCTTGACGCGGGTCCAGCAGGCGAGCGCCGCGGCGACGGCCAGCGCGGCCAGCGAGAACCCGATCAGGCCGGTCTCGTAGAGGCAGCGGATGAAGAAGTTGTCCACGTAGTAGATCCCGCCCGCGGAGCTGACCTGCCCCTCGAGCTCCCGGATGTGGATCAGAGCGCTCCCGAGCTCGGAGCCGAACCGCCCGATGCTGCCCACGCCGTTGCCGAAGAGCGCCGTCTGCATGCTCGAGAAGGTGCTCTTCAGGTAGGCCGACCAGATCAGGAGGCGCGGGTTCTCGGTGAGACCCAGGAGGCGGTCGCCGTAGCAGACCGCGGCGAAGAGGACGAACCCCGCGGCGAAGAGGACGTACTGCGCCGGGCGGTACCTGCGCCGGGAGCTCACCGAGACGACGACCGCCACGGCGAAGGCCGCGGCGATGAGCGAGGAGCGGCTCTGCGTCAGGAAGAGGGCCCAGAGGAGGACCGCGAAGCAGGCCGCCT
>CAYNIS010000638.1:0-1854 GCA_964397055.1 uncultured Rhodospirillaceae bacterium
CACCGGCATCATCTTCACCGGCGACGTCGCCGTCCGTCGCGGCATCGCCCCCCGCCTCGACAGGTTCGGTCCCGGCAGGTTCGGTCTCGGCCGCTCCCGCATCGGCAGCCCCGTCATCGGCAGCCACCTCTTCAGCAGGCGCGGGCTCGATCAGGTCGGGTTCCGATGCAGCTGACTCGGCGGCATCGGCCGGTTCCGCGTCCCAGGGCGGGCCGTCCTGGCCGAGCTGGCCGGCGTTCGGCTCCTCGACATCGACGGCGTCCACGGCCTGATCCGGGCCCTGACCAAGGGCGAGGTCGGCGTCACCGTCGTCCTCGGACGGCGTGCCGTCGTCGAGAAGGGCGTGGGCATCACCGACCATCGGTTCCGGGGTGAACAGCAGGTCGCCGGTTTCCGGATCGATTTCGACCACGTCGAGGATCGGTCCGATCGCCTCGTCGAGGAACTCCGGCTCGGCGCCGCCGGCGTCGTTGCCGCGCTCATCAGCCTCGCCGCGCGCGGCACTGTCGTCCCGGGCCTCCCGGCCGCCGTCGCGACTGCCGCCACGCCCGCCGGACCGCCGCCGACGTGCCTGCCGGTCGCGCCCGCCGGACCGCCCGTTACGGTCGCGGCCGCCATTGCGGCCCCCGCGCGCGGACTGATCGCGTTCGCCGTCGTCGTCGGCCTCGCCATCGTCGCCGTCCCGATCGGAGACCGGGATCTTGAAGTAGTCGGGGTGGATTTCGCCGAAGGCGAGGAAGCCGTGCCGGTTGCCGCCATACTCGACGAAGGCCGCCTGCAGCGACGGTTCCACCCGTGTCACCTTGGCGAGATAGATGTTGCCCTTGAGCTGGCGGCGGCTCGCGATCTCGAAATCGAACTCTTCGAGCTTGTTGCCGTCCACCACGGCCACCCGGGTTTCTTCCAGGTGGGTGGCATCGATCAGCATGCGCTTTGTCATTGTCTAAAAATCCATGGGGGACGCCGACGTCCGCACCCTCGCGCGACTTACGGGGTAACCGATCGCCGGTCCCCGGCTTGGAGTGAGGAGGCCCATTGGCGCCGTCAGGTGGCGCGCCCCGGCGCTGATCCAGCTGCCCAAAGCGCGCGCCGCAAGCCAGACATCCTGCCGGCCCCGTCACACCCTCGGAGGCCTGTCGCCTCAAATCCCAACCGTGGCATGGCGCTGTATCGGGGTCGGCAGAGCGGCCGTCCGAAGTCCGTCAACGCCGGCCGGACCAGCAATTGGACCCGCCGACTAAAGACTTTGACAGCACTTCTCGGATGCACCGACCCGAAGCTGGGCGCCATGTGTCGCGGCGACACCATAGACGCAACCCGCCATCAGGCTCAACGCACAATAGTGCGGTGCCGAACCCTGCCGGCTCGATGCCGCCGCCCGCGTCAAGCCGAATCTGATCGTTCCGCTTGAACCCTTTGATTCGGAACGGTATCTTCGCGCGCAATGAGGACCCTAGGAGACGGCCAGTGACCGCCCGCCGCCAGTATCGGGAAACCGGCGCGAGAAGAGCACCCCCAGGGTGGCGAACCACCCTGGATCGCCTGCTCCTGGCGGTCGCGGCCGTCCTGTTGACGGCGGCACCGGCCGCGGCCGCCGAGCCCGCGGTCAACGAGCTTGCGGTCAACGAGCTTGAGGTCACCGGGCTGCGCTTCGGCCAGCACCCCGACAAGACGCGGGTCGTCCTGGAACTCGACCAGCCGGCGGCCTGGCGGGTCTTCACGCTGGCCGAACCCTATCGTGTCGCGATCGAACTGCCGCGCTTCGATTGGCGGGCGGGGCGGCCGTCGGGCCCGGGCCAGGGGGTCATCGCGGGCTATCAGGCCGGCACCGATCCGGCGCGGCCGACCGGGCGC
>CAYNIS010000639.1:0-1852 GCA_964397055.1 uncultured Rhodospirillaceae bacterium
GCCGATCATGATCGGCGCGCCGGACATGGCGTTCCCGCGCCTCAACAACATCAGCTTCTGGCTGATCGTTCCGGCCTTCCTCTTGCTTCTGGGCTCCGCCTTCGTCGGGTCGGGAGCCGGCACGGGTTGGACAATCTATCCGCCGCTGTCGAGCAACCTCGGCCATTCCGGCCCGTCGGTCGACATGGCGATTTTCGCGCTGCACTTGGCCGGCGCCTCGTCGATCCTCGGGGCCGCCAACTTCATCACCACCATCCTGAATATGCGCGCGCCGGGCATGACCCTGCACCGGATGCCGCTGTTCGTCTGGGCGATGCTGGTGACCGCGTTCCTGCTCCTGCTGGCCGTTCCGGTCCTCGGTGGTGCCATCACCATGCTGCTGACCGACCGCAACTTCGGCACCGCGTTCTTCAAGCCGGAAGGCGGCGGCGACCCGGTCCTGTTCCAGCACCTGTTCTGGTTCTTCGGGCACCCGGAGGTCTACATCATGATCCTGCCGGCCTTCGGCATCGTCAGCCACATCGTCTCGACGTTCTCGAAGAAACCGGTGTTCGGCTATCTCGGCATGGCCTACGCGATGGTGGCGATCGGTGCCGTCGGGTTCATCGTGTGGGCCCACCACATGTTCACGACCGGTCTTTCTATTGACACCAAGACCTACTTCACTGCGGCGACGCTGATCATCGCGGTGCCGACCGGCATCAAGATCTTCTCGTGGATCGCGACGATGTGGGGCGGGTCGATCGAGTTCAAGGTGCCGATGCTGTGGGCGATCGGCTTCATCTTCCTGTTCACCGTCGGCGGCGTCACCGGCGTCGTCCTGGCCAATGCCGGCATCGACACCCAGCTCCACGACACTTACTACGTGGTCGCACATTTCCACTATGTGCTGTCGCTGGGGGCGGTCTTCGCGCTGTTCGCCGGCTGGTACTACTGGATCGGCAAGATGACGGGCCGCCAGTACGACGAGAGGCTGGGCCAGATCCACTTCTGGACCACCTTCATTGGCGTCAACCTGGTATTCTTCCCGCAGCACTTCCTGGGGCTCGCCGGCATGCCGCGCCGCATCCCGGACTACCCGGACGTCTTCGCCTTCTGGAACTGGGTGTCGTCCATGGGCGCCTACATCTCCTCGGCGTCGGTCGTCCTCTTCCTCTACATCGTCTACCAGACGATGTTCGCCGGGAAGAAGGTGGAGGCCAACTACTGGGGCGAAGGGGCGACCACGCTGGAGTGGTACCTGCCGTCGCCGCCGCCGTTCCACCAGTTCGAAACCCTGCCGCGTCTGCGCTAGTCGGCGCCGACCCGACATACTCCCGCGCGGGCGGCTCTCCCTCGGGGGGCCGCCCGACAGCGTGAGCGCAGAACCATATGAGCAACCGCTGATCCGATGTCCGATCTCGCCGTCCAGAACGCCGCCCAGCTGTCCGACGCCACACCCGGGGCGGCGACCGTCCAGGACTACATCACGCTTCTGAAACCGCGCGTGATGACCCTCGTCGTCTTCACCGGCGCGGCCGGGCTGGTCGCGGCCCCGGGCACAATCCACCCATTCCTGGCGTTGATCGCGATCCTTTGCATCGCCCTCGCCTCGGGCGCCGCGGGTGCCATCAACATGTGGTACGACCGCGATATCGACGCCGTCATGGCGCGCACGCGCGCCCGGCCGATCCCCGCCGGGACGGTTTCCGCCGACGACGCGCTCGCCTTCGGCATCATCCTGACGGCGATCGCCGTAACGCTGATGGGCCTCGCCGTGAACTGGCTGGCCGCCGGCCTTCTCGCCCTCGCATCGGCCTTCTACGTCTTCGTCTACACGCTCTGGCTGAAGCGGCGCACGCCGCAGAACATC
>CAYNIS010000640.1:0-1846 GCA_964397055.1 uncultured Rhodospirillaceae bacterium
GGGTGCGGCCGATCGGCGACTGGTCGATGTCGATCACCTTGTCGATGAACTCGATCCCGGTGATGTCGTCATGCTCGCCCGGATGCTCGCGCGCCCGCATCACGCGCTTGGCGAGCGACTTGTAGAGGGTTTCGATGATCAGCGTGGACTTGCCGCTGCCCGACACGCCGGTGACACAGGTCATCATGCCGAGCGGGATCGAAACCGAGACATCCTTCAGGTTATGGGCGCGTGCGCCCTTGATCTCGATCGTACGACCCTTCTTGGGCTTCCGGCGCTTGGGCGGGATCGGCACCGATTTGACACCGGAAAGGTACTGGGACGTCAGCCCCTTGCCGGCGGCGATCAGGTCGCCCGGCGGTCCTTCCGCGACCACCGTGCCGCCATGGGTCCCGGCACCTGGGCCCATGTCGACAACGAAATCGGCCGAGCGGATCGCGTCCTCGTCATGTTCGACCACGAGAACCGTGTTGCCGAGGTCGCGCAGGCGTTTCAGCGTGCCGAGCAGGCGGTCGTTGTCGCGCTGGTGCAGGCCGATCGACGGCTCGTCGAGAACGTAGAGCACGCCGGTCAGGCCCGAACCGATCTGGGAGGCGAGGCGGATGCGCTGGCTTTCGCCGCCGCTCAGCGTTGCCGAGGCCCGGTCGAGGGTGAGGTAGTCGAGCCCGACATCGACCAGGAAGCCCAGCCGCTCGTTGATCTCCTTCAGGATGCGGCGGGCGATCTCCCGGTCCTTGTCGCTCAAGTTCGCGTCCAGCTCCTGGAACCAGGCGCGCGCGGCCCCGATCGAGCGCGCGGTGACCTCGGCGATCGTCTCCCCCTTGATCTTCACACAGAGGGCTTCGGGCTTGAGGCGCGCCCCGCCACACGCCTCGCACGGCATGGATGCCTGATAGCGGCCCAGTTCCTCCCGCACCCAGCTGCTGTCGGTCTCCCGATAGCGGCGTGTCAGATTGGGGATCAGCCCTTCGAACGGCTTACGGGTCTCATAGGTGCGGACCTCGTCCGAATAGCGGATCGGGATCGGTTCCTTGCCGGATCCGTGGAGGATCGTGTCACGGACGGCATCCGGGAGATCGCGCCATGGCACGACCATCGAGACGCCGAAATGCCGGGCGATCGCCTCCAGCGTTTGCAAGTAGTAGCGGCTGGTCGAACTCGACCAGGGAGCAACTGCGCCTTCCCCCAGCGACAGGTGATCGTCGGGGATGATCAGTTCGGCGTCGAAATAGGTCTTGGTGCCCAGCCCGTCGCAGGTCGGGCAGGCACCGACCGGGTTGTTGAAGGAGAACAGGCGGGGCTCGACCTCCGGCAGGGTGAAGCCGGACACCGGGCAGGCGAACTTTGACGAGAAGGTCGTGACGGTGCCGCTGTCGGCGTCTTCGGCGAAGATCAGCCCGTCGGAGAGGGCGAGGCCGGTCTCCAGACTGTCGGCCAAGCGGTTGCCCAGGCCCTCGCGCACGACGATACGGTCGACGACGACTTGAATGGTGTGCTTGCGCTTCTTGTCGAGGGCCGGAACGTCGTCGATCTCGACCAGCTTGCCGTCGACGCGCAGGCGCTGGAACCCGCGCTTGCGCAGATCCGCCAGTTCCTTCTTGAACTCCCCCTTGCGGTCGCGCACCAGGGGCGCGATCAGGAGCAAGCGGGTGCCCTCCGGCATCGCCATCACCCGGTCGACCATCTGGCTGATGGTCTGGCTTTCGATCGGCAGGCCAGTCGCCGGCGAATGGGGCACACCGATGCGTGCCCACAGAAGACGCATGTAGTCGTAGATCTCGGTCACCGTGCCGACGGTCGAGCGCGGGTTCTTCGAGGTCGTCTTCTGCTCGATCGAGATCGCCGG
>CAYNIS010000641.1:0-1845 GCA_964397055.1 uncultured Rhodospirillaceae bacterium
GACGGCGAAGATCGTGCGGACCCGGTCGGATTGCCCGAAGCCGGCGAAGAACTCCTCGGCGAGGCGGTCGATCACCGTCCATTGGTCGGGGTTGGTGTCCTGCGCCTCGTCGATCAGGATGTGGTCGAGGCCGCCGTCGAGCTTGAACAGGACCCAGGCGGCGACCCCGTCCCGGTTCAGGAGGTCGACGGTCCGCTGGACGAGGTCGGTGAAGTCGAGCCGGCCCATCTCCGCCTTGGCGCGGGCGAACCGGTCGACGACGGATTTCGCGACGGTCAGCAGCGCGGCCGTCGCGCGCGCCAGCACCAGTGCCTTGCGCTTTTCGATCAGGCCCGCGAGCCGGTCCTGTTCCCGGACCAGCGCGGTCGCCGCCATCGGGTTCGCCGCCGCCGGTTTTGTGGTGATCAGGCGTTCGGTCGGCTTCCCGTCCTTGTTGAAATACTGCGCCTGCCAGTCGGCAAGGGCCGATCGGCGCGCCCCGGCATCCGCATCCAGCCAAGTTGCCATTGCGGCGGCGCGCTTCAGGTCGGTCTTGGTGCCGCCGTTGAGGGTCGCGACCGCATCGCGCAGGGCCGTCTCGTCCACGCCCTCCGCCATCTCGGCATCGATCGTCTCCGCACTCTCCCCGGGCGTGACGCGCAGGTGGCGGCCGATCGCGGCGACCGTGCCGTCGAGCCCGCCGAAGCGGTCGATCAGCCGGGTCAGCCGGTCGCGTTCGTTCAACAGGCCGTGCAGCAGGTCCTGGAACTCGTCGGCGGCGACCAGGTCGGTCACCGTTCCGATCGCCGATGCCAGGTCGCTGGCGCGATCCTCCTGGGCGGTGTTCAGCACCCGGTTGCGCGCCTCGACCAGGAGGTCCTGGGTCGCCCGGTCGTCCAGCACCTCGAACTGCGGTGGCACCCCGGCTTCGAGCGGGAAGCGGCGCAGGATCGACTGGCAGAAGGCGTGGATGGTCAGGATCTTGAGGCCGCCGGGGGCGTCCACCACGCCTGCGAACAGGCGCCGGGCGGCCTCGCGCAGCCCGGCACTCGGGACCCCGCCGTCGGTCAGGTCGGCGATTTCCCGGTCGAGCCCGGCATCGCTCGCCGTCGCCCACATCGCCAGCTTCTCGTGGATGCGGTTGGCCATTTCGGCGGCCGCGGCCTTGGTGAAGGTCAGGCACAACAGCCGCTCAGGGGCGGTTCCCGGGTCCTTGTCGCTGCCGAGCAGAAGACGCAGCACCCGGTCCGCCAGCACCTTGGTCTTGCCCGCCCCGGCGGAGGCGGAGACCCAGGCGCTGGCCTCCGGGTTGCCGGCGCGCAGTTGCAGCCGCGTGGCATCGGCGACGGGGTGGCTCACTCCGTCTCCCCCTCGCCGGCGACCGACCACTCGCGCACCCGCTCCAGGTGTTCGTAGTCGTTGTAGGCCGGGGCCGCCGACGGGCGCGGCAGCGCCGTGTAGGGGGTCGACGGATCGTCGAACGCGGCGACCAGGCGGGTGAGGCCGGCTTCCGCCTCGGCGATCAGGCGGTCGACATCTGGGCCCTTGTCCGCGGTGCCGAGGGCGGCGATGCGGCCGGCGGGATTGCCGCCGGAGACCTTCCAGTATTCCAGGCCGTCGACCGGGCCGCGCGGCACGCCCGCGAAGCCGCCGTGGCGGGCGATCAGCCCTTCGAGCGGCAATTGCGGGCTCAGCCCCTCGTTCACCTGGCGCTGGGTCGGTGGCTCCCCGGTCTTGTAGTCGACCAGCACGACGCCGCCATGGCGCCGGTCGATCCGGTCGGCGCGGGCGGTCAACGTGAACGGCTCTCCGCCGGCGACGGTGATCTCGTGTTCGCCCTTGACCTCCGTCGCGATCGGCCGGGCC
>CAYNIS010000642.1:0-1841 GCA_964397055.1 uncultured Rhodospirillaceae bacterium
GAACTGCCGGGGGAGGCCTGGCACGGGCGCCTGACCGGCGACCAGCCGCACGGTACGGCCGAACGGTTCCTGTCGGCGGTCCGGCGGCAGGTCTATGCACGCGGCGATGCGCGCTCGCTCTATTCCCTGGAGACCGAGACCACCCCGGTCGACGAGGCGGTGCTGGAGGCGTCGGCGGCGCTTCATGCCTCCCTCGGCCGCCTCGCCCAGCCGATGGAAGCCCTAGCGAAGGAACTGGCCGCCCGCCTGGACGATGAGGCCGCCGAACTCGACAGTGACACCCGGCGCCGGCTCGACGCGCTCGCCCGCGGCGTCCTGAGCCGGACCGCCGGCATGATCCGGCCCTGGCAGTCGATGCTGGAGGCGCTGAACGGAGAGACCCCGCCGGACTTCGTCGACTGGTTCGGGGTCGACCGGATCGACGGCCGCGACATCGACGTCGGCTATTACCGCCACCATGTCGACCCGACCCGCCCGTTCGCCGACACGGTGCTGGGCCAGGCCCATGGGGTGGTGGTCACCTCCGCCACGCTGACCGACGGCTCCGGCGACGTCGAGCACGACTGGATGGCGGCGGTCGAGCGCTCCGGCGCAGCCCATCTCGCCCAGCCGGCGATCCGCGCCCAGGTCGCGTCGCCCTTCGATCACGCGCGCCAGACCCGGGTGTTCGTGGTCACCGACGTGCCGCGCGACGATGCCGCCCAGGTCGCCGCGGCCTATCGGGAGCTGTTCCTGGCGGCGCGCGGCGGTGCGCTCGGCCTGTTCACCGCGATCCAGCGGCTGCGCCAGGTGCACAAGGCGATCGCCGGCGATCTCGAATCGGCGGGACTGCCGCTCTACGCCCAGCATCTCGACGGGCTCGACGTCGGCACGCTGATCGACATCTTCCGCGCCGAACAGGACAGCTGCCTCCTCGGCACCGATGCGGTGCGCGACGGGGTCGACGTACCGGGGTCGGCCCTGCGCCTGATCGTCTTCGAACGGGTGCCGTGGCCGCGGCCCGACATCCTGCAGAAGGCCCGAGCCGACGCCTTCGGCAAGCGCCGCCATACCGAGATGCTGACGCGGCTGAAGCTGAAGCAGGCCTATGGCCGGCTGATCCGACGCGCCGACGACCGCGGCGTGTTCGTCCTCCTCGACCCGCAGATGCCGTCGCGCTTCGGATCGGCCTTTCCGGAGGGTGTGACACCGGAACGGGTTGGCCTCGCCGAGGCGGTGCGGTTTATCCGGGTATTCCTGTCGCAGGAAGGCCGGGATGGTCGCGACCAGAGGGACAACCAGCATGACTGATCGCCAGCTCGCCGACGACGCCTACTGGTTCGGCAATGAGAGCGTGTCGCCGACCGAGAAGACCTCGCGCGTGCGCGGCGTGTTCGACCGGGTCGCCCGCCGCTATGACCTGATGAACGACCTGATGTCAGGCGGCGTCCACCGCTTGTGGAAGGACCATTTCATCCGGGCGGTCCGGCCGTCTGCCGACCGGCACCTGCTCGACCTCGCCGGCGGCACCGGCGACATCGCGTTCCGCTGGGTGAAGCGCGCCGGTCCCGGGGCCCGGGTCACCGTCTGCGACTTGAACCACGACATGGTGTCGGTCGGCCGGGACCGCGGCCTCGACCGCGGCATCGTCGGGGAAGTCGACTGGGTGGTCGGCAATGCCGAGGCCCTGCCCTTCCCGGACCGCGCGGTCGATGTCGTCACCATCGCCTTCGGCCTGCGCAACGTCACCCGCATCGATGTCGCACTCGCGGAGGCGCATCGCGTGCTCAAACCCGGCGGGCGCTTCTGGTGCCTGGAGTTCAGCCGCGTGCGCAACCCGGTGATGCGCGCGGCCTACGAGC
>CAYNIS010000643.1:0-1839 GCA_964397055.1 uncultured Rhodospirillaceae bacterium
AGGCGGCGGTCGTCCTGGGCCTGACCGCGCTGACCGTGGTCTGGGGCGCGTTCGTCGCCGGGCGTGATGCCGGCCTGATCTACAACAGTTTCCCGCTGATGGACGGGCAGCTGATCCCCGACGAAATGTGGCTGGCGACGGCACCGATCACGGCAGCGTTGACCGAGCCCGGGGCGGTCCAGTTCGTCCATCGCTGCCTCGGCTTGGCGACGTTCGCGGGGCTGGTGCTGGTGTGGCTGAAGACCCGCCGGATCCACACCAGCGAGGAGGCGCGCCAGGCCGCGGCCATGGCCGCCGGTGTGGGGATCGGCCAGGTCTGTTTGGGGATCGTCACGGTGCTGACGCTGCCGGCAGCGGCTCTTTTCCATAGCAGCGGTGGCGAGGTGGCGGGTGCGGTCGGGCCGGTCTCCGCGATCGGCCTCGCGACCGCGCACCAAGCGGGCGCCCTGGTCCTGGTCACGTCACTGGTCTGGCTGCTGCACGTTCTGCGCGCCGATGCGCGGCGCGAGCGCGCGGTTTGAACAGAGCCGAGGCGGTAGTGGCGGGCAATCAGTAGAGACCGCCGGTCCCGGTCGTGACACTGGTGGTCGTCGCCGTCGCCTCGACCGTTTCCTCGACCACGATCTGACCGCTCTCGCTCAGGACGACGCGCTCCTCGCTCGGCTCACTGCCCGGCACGAACGCTTCCCAGATCACCCGTTCACCTTCCGCCCCGGTCGGCAGCGTGCCGGACCCCGCGGACACGCGCACCATGCGGATGCCGGACGGAATCCGGAACGGCGTGGGCGGCTCGTTCTCCAGCGCTTCGACCATGAAGTCCTTGAACACCGGGGCGGCGACGCGGCCGCCGCTTTCCCGACGGCCGAGCGGGCGCGGTTCGTCAAAGCCGACATGGACGCCGACCGCAAGATCGGGGGAGAAGCCGATGAACCAGCCGTCGCGGTAGTCGTTCGTGGTGCCGGTCTTGCCGGCGAGCGGCCGGTTGAGCGACGCGATCCGCCGGCCGGTGCCGCGCTGGATGACGCCTTCCAGCATGGAGACCACCTGATAGGCGGAGCGTGCGTCGACGATCTGCTCGCGCGTGTCCTCCACTGCAGGCGTGCCCTGCTCGACCCAGCCGACCTCGTCGCAATAGGCGCAGTCGCGGGCGTCAT
The DNA here is from genome assembly GCA_964397055.1 of uncultured Rhodospirillaceae bacterium. Lineage (GTDB taxonomy): Bacteria > Pseudomonadota > Alphaproteobacteria > CAYNIS01 > CAYNIS01 > CAYNIS01. The sequence continues at coordinate 1,155 of CAYNIS010000643.1, forward strand.
GGCGATAGATCGTGGTGCCGTGGCGGTCCTGAATGCGGTCGATCAAGGTCGGCGTGATGCGCTTGCCGCCGTTGGCGATCATCGCATACGCGGTCGTCAGCTCCAGGTTGGTGGTTTCGACCGACCCCAGGGAAGCGGCGAGGTGGCGCGGCATCTCCTCGACGACGCCCAGGTTCTCCGCGTATTCGGCAACCACGTTCATGCCGAGATAGTCGGCAATTCGCACCGTCATGACGTTGTGCGACTTCTCCAGCCCGACCCGCAACGGGGTCGGCCCGTTGAATTCGTTGGAATAGTTCCGCGGGCGCCATTTCGGCAGGCCCGGACCCTGGTCGTACTCGGCCGGGGTATCGAGCACGATGCTCGACGGCGTCAGCCCGTGGTCGAGGGCGGCTAGGTAGATCACCGGCTTGAACGACGATCCGGGCTGGCGCAGACCCTGGCTCGCCCGGTTGAACTCGCTCTCCTCGAAGCTCCAGCCGCCGACCATGGCCTTCACGCGGCCGGTATGGATGTCCATCGCGACCAGCGACCCACGCACCTCCGGCACCTGGCGCAGGCCGAAGATCGGCTCGCCCGCCTCGGTCTCGGCCGGGGCCTCGACGACCTCCTCATCCTCGCCCTCGGACTCGGTCATGATCCGGTCGACCAGGATCACGTCGCCGACCGCCAGAACCTCCCCGAC
>CAYNIS010000644.1:0-1816 GCA_964397055.1 uncultured Rhodospirillaceae bacterium
CCGGCGTCGGTTCGGGCGCGCCGGACTGATCGCCGCCCGCACCGGGCTGGGCCGCAGCGCCTGCGGTGCCGTCCGGCGAGGCAGCGGCCGGCGAGGCAGCGGCCGGCGCATTACCCGCCGGTGCACCATCGGATGGTGCACTATCGGCCGCCGCACCATCGGCCAGCGCACCATCGGCCAGCGCACCATCGGCCAGCGCGGAATCGGCGCTTTCAGGCGCCGCCGTTGCCGACGCGACGTCGAGAGCAGCATCCGGCTCCGCCGTTGCCAGGACCTGCGACCCGGCATAGAGCCCGAGCACGAACGTGACCAGCACGATCGCCAAAATGACCACGGTAAGGACGGCCAAGCGCATCATCAGGTTCCCTGAACCGGATGCCTAGCCTATACCAGCGATGGGTCTTGCCGTCCAATGGCGCGCCAAGGGGACGTCAGGTGCCCCACGGGCCGGACAGGCGCCACAGGGGCCGCAATCGCGAGATGGGCCGGCATCGACAAGTGGCCGGCATCGACAGGTGGCCGGCATCGACAGGTGGGGACGTCTTCCGTGACACATCCGGATGCGCGCAATGTCACTGCGACACCTTCGGCCAAGCGTCTTGGTACGCATGGGCTGTCAGCCTTGGTGGCCTGTTTCCTGGTCGGCTGCGGGACCTGGGACACCGTCTCGAAGCTGTGGACCCTGACATCCCAGACCGAGACCGTGACCCTGGCGGCGGCCGGCGACGTCAACCGCGGCTTCCCGGTCGCGGTCGACATCGTTGCCGTCGACGACCCGGATTTCGTTCCGGTCCTGGCGGAAACGCCAGCGGAAACCTGGTTCCTCCAGCGCGGGACGCTGATGGACAACAACGCCGACATCCTCGAGCTCTTCTCCTTCGAGGTGGTGCCGGGTCAGCGGATCGAGGACATCGACTTCGGCTGGGGCGATCGCCGCTCGGTGCATGAGATCTTCGTGTTCGCCAACTACGTGACACCGGGTCCGCATCGCGGGCGTCTCGGGGCTTTCGAGGAACCGGTCGTCATCCTCGGCCCGGAGACCCTGGCCGTCCAGGCGACCGACTGAATGTCCCGTTGACGGTTCTGGGTCACCCCGCCACGACCGCAGCATCACGGCAACAGTTCGGTGCAAAATGGCCGCATGTGGGGTGCATAACGGTTTACGTTTCCGACTGGGCAGGCAAGCTTCCCGTACGTGAAGTGAAACGGGAGGGGGCGATCCGGGATATCTGGGCGTGTGCCGCGAAGCCTGTTAGGGTCCGATCCGTCACGGCCCGGCATTCGACCGGACGGCAGACCGCACCTTCTTTGTTTTTCGCACGCTTCGGCCGGGTCCTTGGTCCCGGCGGATGAGTTCCCGAATAGCCGCGATACGGCCAGCCGCACCATCGAGTCGGCGGGCGCAGAATACGGACGAAGGGTCCGAAAGCCGTTGCCGCTCGATCGAGGGCAGCGGCAGGGGTCGTGGGGGCAGGCATGGCGACGCGGAGCGAGATACCGGACGTGCCGGACGAACCCTTGTGGTTCGAGGGGATGCTGCTCGCCCCGCAGCACCTCCAACAGATGGCCTTGCGCGGCGATCGACAGCTTGCCTTCCGGATGGCGACGGCCGGGGTCTACGGGTGGGGCATCGTCAGCCTGGCGATCGACGAACCCGCCCTGATCGGCGGCATGGTCCGGGTTCGCGAATGCGTTGCGGTGATGCCCGACGGTTTGATCGTACGCTACCCGCAGTCCGACCGACGTCCGCTCGAGATCGACATCACGGGCTACGCCGAACGCCTGCGCGTCGAGCCGATGCGCATCGAACTCGAGC
>CAYNIS010000645.1:0-1798 GCA_964397055.1 uncultured Rhodospirillaceae bacterium
CTCGCCCTGGCGTGCCGCCAGTGCCGGCAGCAGGCTCGCGACATTGTGGTCCGCCGAGGCAGTCGTCATCCGGGTGCTGCCTCCAGCCGGATGGCCGGATCCAGACTGCGGGCGAACAGGGCATAGCGCCGGATCACTTCCGCGCGCCCGTGGCTCCACTGGGCGGAACGGTTGCCGTCCGCCATCAGCGCATGGATCGCCCGGGTCAGGCCGGCCTTGAGAGCGGCGTCCTGGGCGTTGCGCACCAGATGGCTCATCAGGCCGAGGCCGCGCGCGTCCGGATGCACGGCGGCGGTCTTGACGATCAGGGTGTCGGGCTTGGGGCCCTGGGCGAAGTCGGGGACCGCGAAGACGAACCCGACCAGATCGTCCCCTCGTTCCGCCAGCCAGACGAAATCCGGGCTGATGCGGGGCAGGATCGGGCGGTAGAGGCCGGCAAAGGCGGCGAAGGGCAGGTCCTGGTAAAAAAAGTTGTCGCGAAAGCTCGCGAGGGTCAAGGCATGAAGCTGGGTGAGCGTGCGTTCGGCGAGGGCCGGGTCGTAGCGGCGGACGGTGATCCCGGCCTCCGCCAGGGCCGTGGTCCGGGCGTCCAGCCGGGCGCGGTCGGCAGGCTCCAGCGGCATTTCCGCCGAGCTGTAATGGGCGATCGGCACGAAGCCGGCGGCGGTCATCGGCGCGACCCAGTCGAGTGGTGTCACCGGTTCCATGAAGAAGGGCCGCCGCTCGGACGACCAGGTGACCAGCCGGTAGCGCCGCCAGGTCGATCCGTCGATCGGGGCGAGCGCCAGTTTCACGCCCCGGTCGGCGAGGCGCATGATCGCCGCCGCCAGAAGCTCTGCGGCGGCTTCCGGGTCGTCTGCGTGGTAATGCCCGATATGGCCGGTTGCATGCCCGCCGACCGGCGCCGTCCCCCGCCACCAAAGCGAGCAGACCCCCGCCGCCGTCCCGTCCGGCTCATGCGCGATCAGGGTTTCGTCGCAGCCGTCGCCCCGGCGCGTGTCCGGGTTGGGCACGTCGACACCGTCGGCGTCCGGCCACACCTCGTCCGGTTGCAGGATCGCGACGGTCATGCCCCCTCTCCCCAGATCAGCCCGTCGGCGGCCCGGTCCAGCCCCCAGATCAGGGCAACCGCCAGGCCCGAGGCGGCGAGTGCGATCGCCGTCTGGGCAGCAAGCCTGTAGGTGTCGCCGAACGCCCGCTCGCGCAGGACATAGGCGATTGCGGCGAGCCACACCACCGGCAACGCGACAAGGGCCGCAAGTGCCGCCCGGAGGCTGAGGTCGCCGACCGAGAGGTAGGCCGCGAACTGCACCGCCCAGGCAGCCGCCCCCAGCTGGTAGAGCCGCCGCCCGACGATCCCGCCGCCGAGTGGCACGCGGGCCGCTCGGTAGGCGGAGATCATCGCGAGTTGGGCGGCGAAGGCCACGGTCGCAGCGTAGACCCCCAGGGCCTCCTGGTCGGCATTGCCGAGTGCCAGCCAGACCAGGGCAGGCGCGGCGACCGCCAAGGCGGTTACGGCATCCGGCCGCCCGCTCATGTCGCCCTCGGCCGGCGACAGGCGCACGATCAGCGGGATCGTCAGGAACATGACCACTCCCGGCGCCAACCAGGCGAGCCCGCCGGCGGTGTAGAGGACGAAGCCGCCGAGAACGGCGACCATGCCGGCGTCGACCCGGATGCCGACCCGCGGGGCTCCGGCCCAGGTGATCGCGACCAGAAGGCCGAGCGCGCCGATCAGCCCGGCCTCTGATCCATAAAACAATCCTTGGATTTTTCGGGTCATTTGTGATAACTGTTA
>CAYNIS010000646.1:0-1791 GCA_964397055.1 uncultured Rhodospirillaceae bacterium
CAACCTGCTGTTCCTGCCGGGCTTCTCGACGGTCGACAAGGTCTCGAACATCTCCGGCCGCGGGGTCGGGATGGACGTGGTGAAGAAGTCGATCCACGCCCTGTCGGGGCGCATCTTCATCAAGTCCCGCGCCGGCAAGGGCTCGACGATCACGCTGTCGCTGCCGGCTCTGCGGCGCCGTCGTGCCCGAGGAACTCGCAGCAACGCCGGCGCGCGTCTTCCAGGAAGCTGACGAGAACGGTGACGGTGAACTCTCGCCTGACGAGCTTCAGCAGCCTCGAACGCAGTGAATTTGCGGGCGCAGCATGAGGCGCACCACATGGCGAAGGTGGTGGTCGAGGGTTCAGCGGACATCCACGTTATCTGTCCCTCCTGACCTGACCCGATAGGTCTTGCTGTCGAGAGGCCGGCCCTAAAGTGGACCCCGAAATCGGGACAGCGGTTTAAGCTGCGGCCCAGCCTTCGGATCGGGACACCATCGAGATGAGCGAGAAGCGGAAGCGGAACAGCTACACCCCTGAGTTCAAGGCCAAGGTCGGCCTCGAAGCGATCCACGGGGTCAGGACGATCAACGAGATCGGTCAGGCGTACGGCGTCCACCCTGTCCAGGTCGGCCAGTGGAAGAAGGCGATCCAGGATCAGGCGGGAACCCTGTTCGAGGGCAAGCGAGGCCCGAAGCCGACGGCCGAGAAGGATGCACCGGATCGGCTTTACAGCGAGATCGGGCGCCTGAAGATGGAGCTCGACTGGCTCAAAAAAAAATCCGGGATCACCCTGCCGTGACCCGGCAAGGCTGGATCGACGCGAGCGACGCGGTTCCCTTCTCTCGCCAGTGCGACCTGGCGGGGGTCGCCCGGTCGACCGTCTACGCGCAGCACCGGCGCACGCCCCGGGAGGACGCCACCGACCTGCTGATCTGCGGCCTGATCGACGAGATCTACACTCGGCGGCCATTCTACGGAACCCGGCGCATGGTGGTGGAGCTGCGCACCCGGGGCTACGAGGTGAACCGCAAGCGCGTCCAGCGACTGATGCGCGAGATGGGGCTGAGCGCGATCGCTCCAGGTCCACACACCAGCCGGCCGAGCCCGGAGCACAAGGTCTACCCCTACTTGCTCCGGGGCGTCGCGGTCACCCGGCCCAATCAGGTCTGGAGCACCGACATCACCTACATCCGGCTGGCTCGAGGCTTCGGCTACCTGGTCGCGATCCTGGATTGGTACAGCCGCAAGGTGCTGAGCTGGCAGGTCAGCAACACGATGGACGCGGGCTTCTGTGTCGACGCTCTCGAGGAGGCCCTGCGGCTCCACGGCCGGCCGGAGATCTTCAACAGTGACCAGGGTTCCCAGTTCACGGCCGAGGCGTTCAGCGGCGTCCTGAAGCGCGAGGGCGTGACCATCAGCATGGACGGCCGAGGCCGCGCGTTCGACAACATCTTCGTCGAGCGGCTCTGGCGAACGGTGAAGTATGAGGACGTCTACCTCAAGGGCTACGCGAACCTCGGGGAGCTGACCCTCGGCCTGACAGAGTACTTCCAGTTCTACAACGGCGAGCGGCCACATCAGGCGCTCGCGAACGCGACGCCAGATCAGGTCTACCGGACCGCCCGAGGTGGCGGGGCGAAAATCGTCGACAAGTACGGCCCGGCGGCGGTGGCGCCGGAGGAACCTGCAGCATCAGGGCAGCGCTGTGCAGCTGCGAGTGAGGCTCAGGCCGCTGCTTAAATCTCGGCACTTTCTGTCTTGACCATGGGGTCCACTTTAGTGAGCTGCGTGAGGTTGCCCACTGCAT
>CAYNIS010000647.1:0-1790 GCA_964397055.1 uncultured Rhodospirillaceae bacterium
GACCGGTAAGCTCGACCAGGACATTGATCGTCTCCCCCCCGAAAAGATGCGGGGCGAGGAGATAGGCGATCACCGTCGGATCGTGCAGCGGCCCGCCGTCGATGCCGTAGCGCTCGCGGTCGAAGCGGTCGTTGAAGTCGATCAGGTTGGCCGCCGCCGTCGCCACCGGATGGCCGAGCGCGTAGAGGCGGGCGAGGCGGTCCGGGGTCGTGCGCACCTGATGCGTGGCGTCGAGCGGCAGCATGGTGATCGGCACCCCGCTCTGCAGCACGATCTGGGCGGCGTGGGGGTCGACCAGCACGTTGAATTCGGCGACCGGGGTCGAATTGCCGCCGTTGAAGAAGGCCCCGCCCATCATGACGATCCCAGCAAGCCGGCCGGCCAGGCGCGGCTCGCGGCCGAAGGCGAGCGCGATGTTGGTCAAGGGGGCCAGGCAACACAGGGTGATCGCCTTCTCCTCCGCCGCCATGACGGTGCGGATCAGCCAGTCGACGGCATGTTCTTCGGACGGCGGCTCGGCCGGGTCCTCGAGGTCATGGCCGTCGAGGCCGGTCGGCCCGTGCACCATCTCCGCCGTGATCAGGTCGCGGATCAGCGGCTTCTCCGCACCGCGCCGCACCGGCACGTCGTCGCGGGCGGCCAGGAGCACGACCCTGCGCGCGTTCCGGAAGGTGAGGTCGACCGGCACGTTGCCGGCGACGGTGGTGACACCTACCAGTTCCAGTTCCGGCGAGGCCAGGGCCAGCAGGATGGCCACAGCATCGTCCTGACCCGGATCGGTATCGATGATGATCTTGCGCAACGTCCCTGCCCCCCTGGTCAGCCCGGCGGCATGTGATCAGCCAGCCGACCGATAAGCAACCGCCAGCCTCGCTGGATCGGGCTCGCGCAATCGGCGTCCCGCCCTCAGTTGGCGCGGCCGTAGCGGCGGTCGCCGGCGGAAAGGCGCTTGGCCATCTCCACCATCTCCAGGAACTCCGCCCGCCGGCCGGACGGGTCCGGGCCCATGGACGCCTTGGCCAGCTCCAGCACCTGGTCGTACTGGTAGAAGGCCACGCCCTGGTCGCCGCGCAGGAGCTGGGCGAAACCGGCCACGGCCGCCGCGAACTTCAGGTCGTCGCCGGCGTCGTCCAGCGTGGCGACCGCGTCGGCCTCGCCCACCGGGCGGGTGATCAGGCGGCTGACATCCTCGTCCGGCAGCTTGTAGCGCAGCTTCAGGAAGGCGAGTTCGTCGAGGAAGGCCGGGCTGTCGTCACCGATGGACGCGATCTGAACCGGGTTCGGCACGATCTCGTAAAGGGCCGTCACCGTGTGGCCGGAGCCGATATCGCCCGCGTCGACCGCGTCGTTGTCGAAGTCCTCGGTTGCCAGCGCCCGGGTCTCGTAGCCGACCAGGCGATAGCCAAGGACCGTCGCCGGGTTGAACTCGATCTGGATCTTCACGTCCTTGGCGATGGTGAAGAGATTGGCGTCCAGATCCTCGACCAGGACTTTGTAGGCCTCCGACACATTGTCGATGTAGGCGGCGACCCCGTTGCCGTTCTGCGCCAGCGCCTGCATCAGGTGGTCGTCGAGATTGCCGGTGCCGAAACCGAGGACGGAGAGGAAGACCCCGCTGTCGCGCTCGCGCTCGATCAGGCGGACAAGTTCCGCCGGGCTCGACGCACCCACGTTGAAGTCGCCGTCGGTCATGACGATCACGCGGTTGACGCCGTCGGCATCGAAATTGGCGCGGGCCTGGTCATAGGCGCGCTGGATGCCGGCCGCCCCCGCGGTCGACCCGCCCGCCC
>CAYNIS010000648.1:0-1787 GCA_964397055.1 uncultured Rhodospirillaceae bacterium
GGCGCCGAGCGGGCTGCCGCGCCCGTTGGCGATGATCGGGATGCGATGGGCGGCACTGGTCACGACCACGATGCCCTGGGCGCCGAGCCGGCGGAGATGGCTGGCGGAGGCCGCGTCGATCGCTGTCGCAGCAGCACCGCCGGTCACCGCACCCTCCGCGACGACGCGGGCGATCCGCGCCAGCTCCCGGTCACCGCTGTCATGTAGAACCAGAATAGACGCCATGCCGGACTTCTCCTTCCTTCCCTGAACGGCGGCTCCGCTTCTTGGTCGGGGAGTCCAGCCGTTATCCAGGATGGAGAATGCGGTCGCTTGGCGCATCAGGGAAATGCCGACGGCGACTGGAACCCATAGGTCGCGCGTATATCACCACACGACCTATGGGTTTTCCTGTCGCGGATCGGCCGGAAGTCAGCGGTCCGCGCCCCACATGCGGTCCCACCAGCTGCCGCCGCTGACCGGCAGCGGGGCGACGTCGATCGGCTGGCCGTTGGCCGCCATCTTGCTCAGGATTTCGCCCTGGTCCCAGCCGGTCAGGGTGGCGAGCGTGCCGGCTTCCTGCTGGAAGCGTTCCGGCAGGGTCGCGCGATAGCTGTTGACCGCCTCGCAATTGGCCTCGCCCAGGAACGGGTGGCGCAGCACGTAGCGCGCCTGGAAGTTCTCCCGGTCGCCGGTTTCGGTCAGCATCAGGTCCTCGGGGTGCGTTTCCGCGTTGTAGCGCAGATGCATGCGGGTGACGTAGACATCCGCGCCCTGGCGCGCGTCGCCGCCGGCAGCGAGCCAGAAGGCGCCGAGCCCGACCAGCTGGTCGTTCGGCACCGGGTCGGCGGCACACGGGTCGCACCAGGCCATGTCCCAGGCGTATTCCAGGATCGCGGTGCCCGGGTTGCGCTCCGCCAGTCGGCCGAAGGTCGCGCGGTAGAAGTCGCCGAATTCCTGCTCGACGAAGATCGGGATATCCATGCCGGTCGGCATCTTGACGGTGCGGTAGTTGGCCGTCTCCACCCGGCCGGTGCGGGTCAGCGTGAACAGGAACAGCTCCTGGTCGCCCCTGGCGTTCACGGTGCCGAGACGGATCGGCAGCATGAACTTCTCGCTCTCATAGGCGACCTGGATCGGCCGCAGGAAGGTGGTGCGCGAGCGCGCCTGTTCCTCCAGGTTCACCTTCGCGACGAAGAACTTCATGTCCTGGGCGAGGTAGGAGGCGAGCACATCCTCCGCCCCGTCCGGGATGCGGTAGCCCTCCTGGTTGAGCCAGATCGCGAGCCCGTCCGACTGCTCGGCCGACAGGATGACGATGTCGTACTCGCCGACGGTGTATTCGGCTTCGATCGTGACCCCAAGCGCGGCCGCGCCGAGCCCGCCGGCGAGGCCGTCCGCCTCCGGTGCCGCACTCATGACCATGGTCGACATTTCCCGCCGACGCAGCTCGATGTCGCACGGGTTGGGGTCGTGGTACTCGACCAGGCGCGGGGCGGTGTAGGCGTCCAGGTGATCGACCACGGCAGCGTCGCCGATGTTGATCTGCTCCTTCTGGATCACCGTCGGCACCGGGATCACCATGGCGAATTCGGAGAGGTCGCCCTCATAGTCGTTGACCATGGTGATGACGGTGCGGTTGCCGTCGCGCGCCAGGACGACCTTGGACGCCTCGTTGAATAGCTTGGTGTCGGCGCGGGCGACATAGAACCCGCAGAACGCCGATGCCGGTGTGGCCGTGCCGATCAGCCCGGCTGCGACCGCGAGGGCGGCGAGGCCCCTCGACAGGTTCCCGATCATGCGCATGT
>CAYNIS010000649.1:0-1785 GCA_964397055.1 uncultured Rhodospirillaceae bacterium
GGGCAGAATTGTCCGGCGGACGTGCATGCGGCGGGCGGCGGCGTGCAGAAGGGTTTCGGCGATCGGGTCCCAGCGGCCCGGATCGCCGGTGACCAGCAGCTCGCGGATCGCCTCCGCCCCCGGATCGCCACCCGGTTCACGGGTCGCAAGACAGGCTATCCCCTGCCCTTCCAGCCAGGCGACGAGGCGGTCCCGCTGGGTGGTCTTGCCGCCGCCCTCCCCGCCCTCGAACGTGATCAGGCGGCCGCGCGGCGGGTAGGGACCGGTGGCGCCGGCGGCACTCAAGGCTGCCCGGCCGCCTGCTGGGCCGTTCCCAGAACGATGTGCCTGGCCGCGGCGATCATCCGGCCGAAGGTCCCGAGGCTCGCCACCTCCGCGCCGGTCGACAGCGGCACCCGCCGCTCGCCGAGCTGGGGGGCTGAGATCACCACCTCCCCCAATTGCGTGCCGGCGGTCACCGGGGCGGCGATCGGTTCGGTCACCACCACCTTGACCTGAAGCGCCTCGCGGTCCTCCCGCGACAGCGTGATGATCACATCCTCGTCGATCACCAGCGGCACGTCGGGCTCTTCCCCGAGCCAGACCGTTGCCGCCTCCACGGTCTCCCCCTCGGTGAAGAGCTGGTAGGTATCGAACTCGCGGAATCCCCAGCGCAGCAGGCGTTCGGCCTCGTCACCGCGATCGCGGCGCTGCGCCAGCCCGTTGATCACGGCGACCAACCGGCGATCGCCCTCGATCGCGGACGCGACCAGGCCGTAGCCGCTTTCCGTGGTGAACCCGGTCTTCATGCCGTCGGCGTTGATGCTGTCCCGGTACAGCAACGGATTGCGGTTCGGCTGGGTGATCGGCTGGCCGGTGCGCACATCGATGCCGTAGGTGAACTCCGTCTCCGAATAGTAGTGGTAGTATTCGGGGAAATCGCCGATCAGGCGTTGTGCCAGGAGCGCGAGGTCGCGCGCGGTCGAATAGTGGTTCGGATCCGGCAGACCGTGGGCGTTCATGAAGTTGGAGTTGAGGAGGCCCATGCGTTGGGCGCGCCGGGTCATCTGGGCGGCGAATTCGGCTTCGGAACCGTTGAGGCCCTCTGCCAGGACGATCGTCGCATCGTTGCCGGACTGGACGATCACGCCGCGGATCAGGTCCTCGATGCGGACACTGTCGCCGACCTCCACGAACATCTTGGAGCCGCCGGTGCGCCACGCCTTCTCGCTCACCCGGAAGCTGTCGTCGAGGCTCAGCCCCCCCTCCTTCAGGGCTTCGAAGACCATGTACATGGTCATCAGCTTCGACATGCTGGCGGTCGGCATCCGCGCGTCGGCGTTCTTCTCGAACAGGACGGTGCCGGTCGACATGTCGACCAGGATCGCCTGCTGCGCCTTGGTGCCGAACGATGTCGCCGTGGCCGGCGGTGCCGGAACCGCCAGGAACAGGGCCAGGGCCGCAAGCCAGGTCCGCATGCCGTTATCCATCCGAATTAGCCGGGTCAGATGACCGTCAGTCGACGATGATTTGAGCGTCGGTGAGCCCGGCTGCAACGACCTGGGTCAGGATATGGTCGGCGGCCGGGACATTCCGGGCAGGGCCGAGGCGTACCCGGTAGAAGCGCTGGCCGCGCACCTCCGCCGGCTCGACCCGGGCTGGTGCGATCGCCCCAAGAGAGCGGCTCAACGCTTCGGCACTGCCTCGGTCAGACAAGGCGGCCGCCTGGACGAAGATATCCTCGTCGCCGGCCGCGGGGGCAATCGGGCGGGCCGCCTGAACAGGTGCGACCGCCACGGCCGCCCC
>CAYNIS010000650.1:0-1779 GCA_964397055.1 uncultured Rhodospirillaceae bacterium
CGCCTGCCGCATCATCCGAAGCTGCCGGGCGCTCGGGCTCGAAGCCGTTGCCGGCGTGTCGGAGGCCGACCAGGACAGCCTGCATGCCCGCCTCGCCGACCGCGCGGTGCCGATCGGCCCGGCGCCGGCCTCGGAAAGCTATCTCCGGTCCGACCGGCTGATCGAAGCGGCCAAGGGTGCGGCGGCCGACGCGATCCATCCCGGCTATGGCTTCCTTGCGGAAAACGCGCGGTTTGCCGAAGCCGTGATCGCGGCGGGCCTGACCTGGGTCGGCCCGCGCCCGACGACCATCGCCGACATGGGCGACAAGGAACGCGGCCGGCTGCTGGCCAAGGCGGCCGGGGTGCCGATCGTGCCGGGCTCCTCCCGCTTCGGACCGAACGACGTCGCCGGCCTGGAAGAGGCCGCGGCGGAGATCGGCTACCCGCTACTGGTCAAGGCCCTGGCCGGCGGCGGCGGGATCGGCATGCGCCGGGTCGACCGGCCGGAGCGGCTGGCAAAGTCCGTCGGCAGCACGCAGGCCGCGGCCGCGGCCGCCTTCGGCAATGGCGACGTCTATCTGGAACGACTGATCGACCACCCCCGCCATATCGAGGTGCAGGTGTTCGGCTTCGGCGACGGTCACGGCGTGGCCCTGGGCGAGCGGGACTGCTCGATCCAGCGTCGCTACCAGAAGATCGTGGAGGAAACCCCGGCCCCGGGCGTCGATGCCAACCGGCGCCGCCGGCTGGAGGAGGCAGCCCTCGCCCTCGTGCGGCAGGAACGCTACACCGGGGCCGGGACCGTGGAATTCATCATGGAGCCGTCCGGCGCCTTCTACTTCCTGGAGATGAACACCCGAATCCAGGTCGAGCACACGGTGACGGAGGCGGCGACGGGCCTCGACCTGATCGGCCTCCAGCTTCGCCTGGCGCGCGGCGACGACCTCCACGGCCTCCGCCTGGAAAAGGTCGAACTTGGCGGCCACGCGATCCAGGCACGACTTTATGCCGAGAACCCGTCCAAGAAGTTCCTGCCCCAACCCGGTCGGTTGGAACGCTTCGAACTGCCGGACGATCTGCCGGGCATCCGCCTCGACACCGGTGTCGCCTCCGGGGACACCATCACCGTCCACTACGACCCGCTGATCGCCAAGGTGATCGCCCATGGCCCCTCGCGCGAAGAGGCGCGCGCCCGGCTGATCGCCGCCCTGGCCGCCCTGGACATCGACGGGCCCGTGAACAATCGCGATTTCCTGTTGCGCGTGCTGGATCACCCCGCCTTCATCGCGGGCGGCGTGTCGACCGCCTTTGTCGACGATCATCTGAAGGAACTGATCCCATGACCCGCACCCTGCCCGACCTGACGGTTGCCGTCGGAGGCTACGGCGCGATCGGGCGCCGGGTGGCCGAAGCTCTCGACCGCGGGATCAAGGGACTGCGCCTCGTTGCCGTCTCCGCGCGTGACAAGGCGGCGGCCGAAGGGCGGGTCAAGGACCTTGCCCATCCGGTCCCGGTGGTTTCGCTCGACGCGTTGTCGATGCTGGCCGATGTCGTGGTCGAATGCGCCCCGGCCGAGGTGTTCGAGGAGATTGCCGTGCCGGCCGTCGAACGCGGGCGGACGCTGATCGTTTCCACCGTCGGCGCGCTTCTCGGCCAGGCGGAACTGATCCACGAGGCGCGGGAGACCGGATCCCAGATCCTGGGGCCGTAGGGCGCCATCCTTAGCCTCGATGCCCTACGCGCAGCGGCGGAGGAGCCGATCCATTCGGTCACCATGGTGACCCGCAAGCCCCCCGCC
>CAYNIS010000651.1:0-1769 GCA_964397055.1 uncultured Rhodospirillaceae bacterium
GTTCGGCTTTCTGCCCTTGGGCGAACAGTGGATCGTGATCAGCCTGGATGCCGGCCTACATCCCGGGGCCGGCGATGATCTATGCCACGGCCCAGACCAAGGCCCGGGGCCGGCAGGCCGGACTGATGGCGGCCCTGGGGCTGCATGCCGGGGGCCTCGTCCACGTCGCCGCGGCCGCCGCCGGACTCTCGGTTCTGTTTGCCGCGGTACCGACGCTCTACACCCTCGTGAAGCTGGCCGGCGCGGCCTATCTGGTTTGGCTCGGCATCTCGATGCTGCACGCCGCCGGTCACGGCGATACGGTCGTGCCGGAACTCAAGCCCAAGACGGCCCGCCGCGCCTTTATCGAGAGTGTGACGGTCGAGCTTCTGAATCCGAAGACGGCGGTCTTCTTCATCGCCTTCCTGTCGCAGTTCGTCGACCCGGCGGCGAGCCTGCCGGTCTGGGCCCAGTTCCTGATCCTGGGCCAGGTGACCAACCTGATCCTGTCGTCGGCCGATCTGATCTGCGTTGCGCTGGCTGACCGCGTGATCGCCTTGTTGCGCAGGTCAGGCTCGGCCCAGGCCTGGCTGCAGCGGGCCGGCGGCGCCATCCTGGTGACGCTCGGCGCGCGGCTGGCGTTCGACCGCTCCTGACATTCAGAAGAACCAGGCGAGATCCCAGTCCTCCCGCACGATCAGCTTGCGCCCGAAGTCGCGCGGCAGTTCCTCGGCCAGCGGGACGAGGGCGGCTTTCGTGCCGGTATGGTTGGCATCGTCGATGAAGAACACCCCGCGCGGGGAGAGCATGCCGCGATCCAGGAGATAGCGGACGTAGTCGCGATCCTCCGGCGTGTGGTTGGTGTCCATGAAGATGACGTCGAGCGGCCGGTCCGGCAGCTTCCAGTCGTAAAGGCCGACATTCTCCAGCGTGTAGCGCCCCCGGATCCTCCAGGCGTCGTCGAGGGAGCACAGGACATGCTGGCAAACGCGGAAGCGATAGGGGTCCATCTCCAGCGCATGGCCGCGCGCGTTGGGAAAGGACTTGAGCACGGCGGCGAAGGTGGTGGCGAAGCACGCCCCGAATTCGAGGTAGTGGAACGGCTCCTCACGCGCGCAGAAGGCACCGATCAGGGTCATGAGGTGGGAGAGGTTCGGTTCGCACTTCGGCGACAGCGCCCAGCGCCGCTGCGCCATCAAGGCGGCGACCTCTTCGGCAGGGAAACCGAGGCCCACGAGCCGGCGCCGCTCGACCTCCGTGATGTCCCAGCCCTCGGCACTGCGGAAGCTCCGCAGAAGCGGCCAGAAGTAGGATTTGTCTTCCACGGGCGGCGTCCCCTTGGCCACGGGAGGATTGAGCCGGCTTAGTCGCTTCGGCCGGCCAAGGGCAACACCGATCACCCGCGCGCCAGGTGGAAGGCTGCCAGGGTGGCGGCACAAGCGGCGTTCAGGCTTTCGACGCCCGGCGCGAGCGGGATCGCGACGGTGCGGTCGAGAAGCGCGCGCACCGGGTCGGAGAGGCCGGTGCTTTCCGCCCCGACGACGATGACGGCGCGGTCCGGCAGGCCGGTGCCGAACAGGTCGGCCGCGCCGCCGGCATCGAGGCCGATCGCCGCGACACCGACCTGCTTCAGGGCCGCCAGCCCCTCTTCCAGGGTCGGCGTGCGATGGATCGCGATGCGGAAGGCGGTCCCGGCGGAGGCCTTGATCACCCGCGGATCCAGGGGGGCGGTGCCGCGTTCCGGCCAGATCACGCCGTCGAGCCCGGCAGCGGCGGCCGAGCGCAGGATC
>CAYNIS010000652.1:0-1764 GCA_964397055.1 uncultured Rhodospirillaceae bacterium
GCCCGACTCGAATGACCAGAGCCCTTCAGCACGCCGGCCTGGATCGCGGCACCGACGGCGACGACCTCGTCCGGGTTGACGCCGCGATGCGGTTCCCGGCCGAAGAACTGCTTCACCGTCTCGATGATCTTGGGCATGCGGGTCATGCCGCCGACCAGAACCACCTCGTCGATCTCGGAGGCCTTGAGGCCGGCATCCTTCAGCGCCTGCTGGCAGGGGCCGATGGTGCGCTGGACAAGGTCGTCGACCAGGCTTTCGAGCTTCGGCCGGGTCAGCGTGATGTGGAGGTGCTTGGGCCCCGTCTGGTCGGCCGTGATGAACGGCAGGTTGACTTCCGTCTGGCTCGAGCTCGACAGCTCGATCTTGGCCTTTTCGGCGGCCTCCTTCAGGCGTTGGAGTGCCAGCCGGTCGGAGCGCAGGTCGATCCCCTGTTCCTTGAGGAACTGGTCGGCGAGGTAGTTGATGATCTTCTCGTCGAAGTCCTCACCGCCGAGCAGCGTGTCGCCGTTGGTCGCCTTGACCTCGAACACGCCGTCGCCGATTTCCAGCACCGAAATGTCGAAAGTGCCGCCGCCGAGGTCGTAGACGGCGATGGCGCCGGCCCCCTTCTTCTCCAAGCCGTAGGCGAGGGCCGCCGCGGTCGGCTCGTTGATGATGCGCAGCACCTCGAGCCCGGCGATGCGGCCGGCGTCCTTGGTCGCCTGGCGCTGGCTGTCGTTGAAATACGCCGGGACGGTGATGACCGCCTGGGTCACGTCCTCGCCCAGATAGGATTCGGCCGTCTCCTTCATCTTCTGAAGGACCATGGCGGAGATCTGGGAGGGCGCGTATTTCTTGCTCTCCGCCTCGACCCAGGCGTCGCCGTTGTCGCCCTCGACGATGTTGTAGGCCGTGGTCTTGCGCAGCGACTGGACGTTCTTGTCGTTGAAGCGACGCCCGATCAACCGCTTGATCGCGTAGAGGGTGTTGTCCGGGTTGGTGACCGCCTGGCGCTTGGCCGGCTGGCCGACGAGGCGTTCGCTCGACTGGCGGCGTGGGCTCGACTGGCTGAACGCGACCATCGACGGCGTCGTGCGCATGCCCTCGGCGTTCTCGATGACCTTGCCCTGGCTGCCTTCCATCACGGCGACGCACGAATTGGTCGTGCCCAGGTCGATGCCGATCACTTTGCTCATTCTTGCCCTCGTTCCTTCTCGGCGGACAGCGGCGGGCCCGTGCGCGGCACCCGCGCCGCCCCCATCCATCAGGGTGGTTTTCGGATCCGCGGCCCTCGCGACCGTTGTCGACCGATCCCCTTACCTCGCCGATATGGTCGGCGGCGGGGCCGGCTGCAACGGTCGGGGGGCCGCAACGACGGTGCCCGTCGCACCGGCTCGGGCGAGCAGACGGCGTGCACCAGCTGACACGTCGGATGTAGGCGGTCCCGGGGGCAGATCAATGCCCGCGACGGCGGGCGTCTGGCACTCGGAACACATGACTGCCAGCCAGCGAACCCCTGCGTCAGGTGGGTGCTGCAAAACGCCGCCCGGGGATGAGGGTGCCGAGGATGAGCCCGGCGGCCAGCCCGCCCAGATGCGCCTCCCAGGCGATCGCGACCCCGGCGATCAGACTGACCCGGCCATCGGTGATCCAGGGCAGGAACCAGTTCACGACCAGCTCTATCCCCAGGATGAGGGACACGAAGGCAACCGCGAGGCTGCGCGACTGCCGGGACCCGTCGATCCACCACAGCCGCGAAACCACGGCACCCAGGCAGCCGGCGAC
>CAYNIS010000653.1:0-1757 GCA_964397055.1 uncultured Rhodospirillaceae bacterium
TCGCGGCGCTGACGCCGAGGATCGCGCCGCCGATCGAACCGCCAATGGCGGCGCCGGCCGCGCCGAGGACAAGCGTTGCCATGTGTGGATGGCTCCGGTTTTGCAAGGGATATTTCGGGTGACCGTGATCTCTGCGGATTGCGGTCATGTGTTCGGCCTGTTGGCGCGGTACTGTCTGACCGCTGGCCTTGATGAAGTCCGCTGCGCCTGGTCCCAATCATGTACGGCGAGCTTTGAAGCCCGGGCGACTACTTCGGGGTGTCCCGGCAGCGGTCCTCTTCGATCATCATCACCTTCAGTGCCCTCGCAAATCAAGCGGCCACTTATGGACCGCGTTGTTTCTCAGCCCATGGCGGGCCTGCGAGGTCGTGTCTCGGAAGTGGTGGAAATTTGAAGGCGGCGTAATCTCCGGGTGAACGTCCACCCACCCAACCGGCGGCGGCAACCGCCAGGGAGATCACGCCATGAACCAGATTACCGACACCACGAGCTTTGCGCTACTGGCCGGGGAGGCCGGGTTCGACCCGATCGAGGAGCGGCTGCGAACCAACGTGCGCGCGACCATCGAAGCCGTATTCGAGGAGGAGCTGGCCGGCTTTCTTGGCCGCCTTCGCTACGATCGGGGCGACGGCCCGGCGAAAGGCTATCGCCACGGGCACCGCGAACGGCAACTCACCGGCACCTTCGGGACGGAAACCGTGCGGGTGCCGCGGGCGCGGATCGAGGGTGACGCAGGCAAGGTCACGGAATGGCGGTCGAAGGCACTGCCCCGTTACCAGCGGCTGACGAAGAAGGCCGAGGCCCTGATCGCCGCGGTCTATCTCGCCGGCACCAACACGCGGCGCGTCAAGCGGGCGCTGTTTGGACTGTTCGAGGGCGCCGTCAGCAAGGACGTGGTGAGCCGCGCCTGGCGCAAGGTGAAGGTGGACTGGGATGCCTGGTGCGCTCGCAGCCTGGCCGATGAGGATATCGTCCGTCTGATCCTGGACGGCACCGTCATCAGGACGCGGCTGGATCGCAAGGCCACGAACATCTCGGTGCTGGCCGCCATCGGCGTGCGCCGCGACGGCCAGAAGGTTCTGTTATCAATCAGGAATATGGGCGGGGAGAGCACCGCAGCCTGGCGGCAGTTCCTGGATGACCTCGATGCCCGAGGCCTGAAGCGCCCCGAATTCGTGATCGTCGATGGCGCCCCGGGGCTGGAAGCTGCGCTCGTGGCGCTCTGGGGCGACGACCTGCCGATCCAGCGCTGCACGGTTCACAAGCACCGCAACCTCCTGGCACACGCCCCGAAGCACATGCAGGACGAACTGACCGAGGACTACCGGGACATGATCTACGCCGACACCGCCGCCGAGGTGGAGCGCCGTCGCAAGGCCTTCCTGCGAAAGTGGCGGCTCAAGTGCCGGGCGGTGGCCGACAGCCTCGAAGAAGCTGGGGCTCGGCTGTTCGCCTTCACCCGCCTGGATCCGTCGCAGTGGAAATCGGCCCGGACCACCAACGCCATCGAGCGACTGAACGAGGAATTCCGCCGCCGTATCAAGACCCAGACCGTGCTGCCCTGCGCCGAGACCGTGCCCATGCTGCTCTGGGCGCTGCTGGCCTCCGGCCAGATCCAGATGCGCAAGGTCGACGGATGGGAGACCCTCTCTCAGCCCATCGAACCGATGCCCCTTGACCTCGCCGCCTGAGAAACCGAACCTTCACATGCCCGGAGACCGCCGCCAGGGAATTTCCACAGCATTCGCGACACGACC
>CAYNIS010000654.1:0-1736 GCA_964397055.1 uncultured Rhodospirillaceae bacterium
GGACCCGGTCATCCGCCAGCTCGTCGGCGGCCGCGCGATCAAGCATGGGGCGGCGGCCGGCGGGCAGATGAGCGAGGGCCAGCTTGATGCGCTCGTCGGCACGATCCGCTTCCTCAATCGGAAAGGGTATGCCTGGGTCGACAACCACATGAAGAACTATCGCTTCGTCGAACTCGGCGGGGAGGATCGCTGGGCGATCGAGATCTTCGACACCGGCGGCGTCTACCGCGCGGCCGGTGCCACCGAGGCCGCGCGGTACGACAATGCCCTGGCCGTCCAGCGCGCATACAATGCGCCGTGGCGGTCCCGCTACCGGGATCAGGCCATGGAGATCCTGCGCGCGCGGGCACAGGGCCGGGGGGAAGATGCGCAGCTGGCCGGCCGCCAGCTCTTCAGTTCCGCGCTCACCCACCTGAACCCGGCCCCGACATTCCGATCCGGAGAGATGGATGTGTTCTTCGCCCGTGCGGACATGGGCACGTCCAACCCGTTGCTCGGGCGCCGGCTGACCCGCGATGCGGCCGAATTCGATGCGGGGTTCGAGGCGCGCTACGGCTATCGCCTGCCGCCGCCACCCCGATAGGCGGCGCTACTCGGCGGTCCCCTGGGCGAGGTCCGCCAGGATCGGGCAGTCCGGGCGGTCGTCACCACGGCAGGCATGGACGAGGCCTGCCAGCGTGTCCCGCAGGGAGGTGAGTTCTGCGAGCTTCAGGTCGATGTCGGCAAGGCGTGCCTCCGCCAGCCGCTTGACGTCGGCGCTGGCGCGGCCGTGGTCGTTGTAGAGGCCGAGGAGGCTGCGGCACTCATCGATCGAGAAACCGAGCCCGCGCGCCCGTGCCACGAATTGCAGCGCATGGATATGGCGATCGCCGTAGCTGCGATAGCCGTTGCTTTGCCGATCCGGTTCCACCAGGCCGATATCGGCGTAGTAGCGCACCGTCTTCACGGTCAGCCCCGCGGCCACCGCGGCGTGTGAGATGTTCATGACCGTCGTTCCGATGTCGACGCGGGCAGGGCGGCCCGCCAGCGTGCGAGAAGGGCGGCATTGCCCACCACGCTCAAGGACGACAGCGCCATGGCCCCGCCGGCGATGGTTGGGGTGAGGAAGCCCAGGGCCGCGGCGGGCAGGGCGGCGAGGTTGTAGGCGAAGGCCCAGGCGAGGTTGCGCCACAGTGTCCGTCGGGTGGCGGCTGCAACGTCGAGCGCCAGAAGGGCGAGGCGCGGATCCGGGCGCATCAGGGTCACCGGTGCCGCGGCGATGGCGACATCCGTGCCGCTGCCGATGGCCATGCCGAGATCGGCGGCGGCGAGGGCGGCAGCGTCGTTGACCCCGTCGCCGATGACGGCGACCCGGCGGCCCTCCCCCTTCAGGGTTTCGATCGCATCGAGCTTGCCGCCCGGGGTGGCTGCAGCCTCGACCACATCGATGCCGAGGGCGGCGGCAACCGACCTGGCCGGGCCGTGGGTATCCCCGGTCAACAGGTGGACGGCGAGCCCGCGCACATGTGCCTCGCGGACGGCCTCCAGCGCCCCCTCGCGCGGGCGGTCTTCCAGGCGGGCGACAGCGGCCACGGCGCCGTCGATGGCGATCAGGACGGCCGTGGCACCGTGCAGATCGGCAGCGCTCAGGGCCGCTGACGCCGGTGCGGTGTCGATCCCCTGTTCCTCGATCCAGGTGCGGTTGCCGACGGCGACCGCCCGTCCCTCGACCAGTGCGGCGACACCATGCCCGGCCC
>CAYNIS010000655.1:0-1734 GCA_964397055.1 uncultured Rhodospirillaceae bacterium
ATCATCCCCATCCAGGTCGTCGTCACGAAGCGGGTCGTGGTGTTGGAAAGGCCGGTGCTGGTGAAGCCGAAGCGGCCCACTTCCTTCAGCGCGTTGGGCTCGACCCGGATGATCGGCCGCGAGTTGCCTGAGCCGACCGTCAGGTAGAGGTGTCCGTCCTCGCCGCAGAACAGCGTGCTCGGGAAGTTGTTGGGGGTGGTGGCGGCTACGTCCGTCATCCGCGCCTGGCGGTCCTCCGCCATGGTGCGCAGATTGAAGCGGCGGATGCCGGCGGCTTCCGCATTGCTGCTCGACGAGACGAAGTAGCCGTAACCGCGGCGCCAATCGATCGCGAGGTCGCTGATCTGGTAGGACCCGAAATAGCCGCCTTCGCCCGTCGTGATGAAATCCAGCAGCTGGTAGGGCTGCTGCGCGGCGCGCCGGTAGGTGATCTCCGCCGTGATGTTCGGGATGCGGTTGCCGAAATCCGCAAGCGCCAGATCCTCGAAGACGATCACGCACAGCCCGCGATGGGCCGGCGCACGGCCTGCGCCGACATGAGTCTCGATCAGTGGATCGGGCAACTGGGTCTCGCTGCCGCGATGCAAGCGGAAGCGCAGATTGGGTTTGGCTACGTCGGGGCTAGATCCGGTCTTGTCGTAGATGAGCTTGCCGTCGGCCCAGATGCGCAGCACGTCCTCGGCCGGGCCTTCGCCGAAGCTCAGCGCGAACGAGGCGAAGTAGGAGTAGCTGATCGAGGTCTGGGTGCTGCGCCCGCCGCCGCCTTTGCCGCCCGAGCGAGTGCGGGTGACGTTCTGCTGCTCGCGGATGCCGGACGACCAGATCATGTTGCCGGCCATGCGCAGCGTGCCGTAGCCGATCGGGATCGACGCACCATAGGCGGATGACGAGACGGTCAGATCGCCG
This sequence comes from uncultured Rhodospirillaceae bacterium, assembly GCA_964397055.1. Lineage (GTDB taxonomy): Bacteria > Pseudomonadota > Alphaproteobacteria > CAYNIS01 > CAYNIS01 > CAYNIS01. The sequence goes on from CAYNIS010000655.1 coordinate 907, forward strand.
AGCCGTGGTCCCTCAGTTGTGACGTTCTGCCCCTTGGCCGGAAACAGCAGGCTGCCGACGACGGAGCCCACCAACCAGCCGGCTTGCCAGCCGAGACCGACGGCGGAGCCGAGTGCGGCCCCACCCACTGCGACGAGGATGGCCATGAGAAATCAGGATCCGGGATGGCGAAAGCGAAAGGCGAACTTGATCTTTGCCGGCCATTCGCCGGCATAGGGTTCTTCGATGACCTGCCTGCGGGTCGCATGCGCGTGCAGCAGATGGGGATGGCCGAGCCGTTCGGTCAGGAAGCCGCAGTGGCAGGGATAGGCCTGGTCGGCGAAGACGAGCACGTCGCCGGGGCGGGCTTCCGGGATGGCGACGCCGTCCATGTTGGACCGGAAATGCCCGACGAACCCCTGACCCTGCGCGCGGCGGCTGTAGCCAGTGCTGTCGTAGTCCGACAGGCGGAGCGCGTGGGCGACGCAGACCACCAGCCCGACGCAGTCGATGCCTAAACGCGTGCGCCCCTGGTGCCGCCAGGGAACGCCCAGCCAAGTCCGGGTCTCGGCAACGATCGCATCGGCCAGATCCCCGATCGCGGTGGCGGTCGGTAATGGTGAGCAGTCAGCGTGCATCGGGATAGCTCATCATGGCGTCCTGGCCCGGCACGTAGGGCTCGCCGCGAAAGTTCAGGACGTTGGCGAAGCGGTCGATGCAGGTGTCGAGCCGCTTGTCGCAGCCGGGATGAACGCGGAAGGCGTCGCCGGGCTCGATCGCGTATCCCATCGGCAGGAACAGCTCGATCCGCCCGCTGCCTTGGGTCCAGCCCTTGACCTCGATGGAGCG
>CAYNIS010000656.1:0-1734 GCA_964397055.1 uncultured Rhodospirillaceae bacterium
GGCGCAGCGGTTCGCCCATGTCGCTGATGACGGTGCCGGCGCGCACCGACGCGCGGCCGGCTTCCAGATCGCCCCAGACCACGCCCTGCCACAGCGACAGGTCGATCATGAGGCCGTCGGTGGCACAGATCGGCGTGAAGGAATGCCCCGACCCCGCGACGCGCACCGGCCAGCTGTTGGCCCGCGCCCCGAACAGCGCGGCCCTGAGCGATTCCAGGCTGTCCGGCGCGTGCAGGCGTTCCGGCTTGCAGGAGACGGACCCGGCCCAGTTTTCCCAGAACGGCATGTTCGACGCTGACTCGCGGGCGACGGGATCGGGCAGCTTGTGCGGGCTGCGGGAAGCGGTCAGGCGACCGCCTTGCCGAGGCGGTTGGCGATGATCTCCTCCGCCTCGTCGACGATGCGCTGGACCAGATCGGCGACCGACGGCACGTCGTGGATGAGCGCCTGGATCAGGCCGGCCGACCAGATGCCGTGTTCCATGTCCCCGGTCTCCAGGACGACCCGGCCGCGGGCCCCAGCGACCAGATGCGCGACGTGCTCGATCGCGTGGTCGGGCCCATGGTCCTTCTCGATCCGGTTCACTTCCTCGGCGACCTGGTTCTTGAAGATGCGCGCGGTGTTGCGCAGCGGCCGGTGGATGAGCGCGGTCTGGCGCTCGTCGCCCTCGACCAGCTTCTGCTTCACGTTGTCATGGATCGGCGCTTCCTTGGTCGCCATGAAGCGGGTGCCCATGTTGATGCCGTCGGCCCCCAGCGCCAGGGCGGCGACCAAGCCGCGGCCGTCGCCGAAGCCGCCGGACGCGACCATCGGGATCTTCACCTTGTCGGCGGCCGCCGGGATCAGGATCAGGCCCGGGACGTCGTCCTCACCCGGGTGGCCGGCGCATTCGAAGCCGTCGATGGAGATGGCATCGACGCCGATGCGTTCGGCGGTCAGGCTGTGGCGCACGCTGGTGCACTTGTGGATCACCTTGATCCCGGCTTCCTTCATCTTCGGCAGATGGGGTTCGGGATTGCGGCCCGCGGTTTCGACGATCTTCACGCCGGACTGGCAGATCGCGTCGACATACTCGTCATAGGGGACCGGCTTCAGCGTCGGCAGGATGGTCAGATTGACGCCGAACGGCTTGTTGGTCATTTCCTTGCAGCGCTTGATCTCGTTGGCGAGATCCTGCGGCGTCGGCTGGGTGAGGCCGGTCAGGAAGCCGAGCGCGCCGGCATTGGCGACGGCGGAGACCAGTTCGGCGCGGCCGACCCACTGCATGCCGCCTTGAACGATCGGGTAGTCGATACCGAACAATTCGGTGATGCGCGTCTTGAGCATGGGATCCCCTCCTCCCGATCGTGTCCGCTGTCGCCGACCTTCGTGTTGGCTGGATCGGCGCCCCTGTCTCAGGGGCACCGATCCCGCTTGCCGGCGAATAGCGCTATGCTACGCCCCGGCCCGTCAAGGGCAAAGGGGTCGCGACCCCGCAAAGCCCGCCCCCCACCGATATAAAGCCCGCCGATGGAGAGCCCGCCGATGTCCGACCGTCCCCCGATCCGCCAGCAGGTGACCTTCGTTCCGGTCGTCGACCTCGACCGATCCGCCCGCTTCTACGGCGAAATCCTCGGCCTTCGGATGGTGCTCGACCAGGGGCCGTGCCAAGTCTACCACGTCGCCGGCGACGCCTTCCTCGGCACCTGCAACCATGGCGGGCCGGAGGCGGTGAAGCCGGGTGCGGTCACGCTG
>CAYNIS010000657.1:0-1733 GCA_964397055.1 uncultured Rhodospirillaceae bacterium
CGGCAGCCTGCGCCGCCCCCTTGGCATCGCGGCGGCGATCTTTGCCAGCGTGGCGATCGGCTTCTTCGGCGCCCGACTGGTGCCGGACATGCCAGCGCCCCCGGCGGGGGAGGCGGCATTGGGCTGGCGCGCGACGATTGCGATCTACCACGAGCTGTTCACGGCGGAGACCTTCGCCGCCCTCGACCTGCCGGCGGATATCCGCAGCACCAGTCTCGCCAATGTCGCCGCCAGCGTGGCGGTCGAGCAGCTGACCGGCCTTGCGGAGTTGCCATCGCTCGCCTTTCAGCATGCCCAGACCTTCAGCTTCGCCGGCCGGCCTCTCGCCCAACTCGCCTATCTGCATGACCGCGGCCGGCCCGTGGCCCTGTGCGTCGTCGCCAACAAGGAACGATCGGAACGCCCGGAGACGATCGTCTTCAACGTCGAAAAGCGGCGCGGCATGACCATCGTGTTCTGGAACGACGGTGCCCACGGCTACATGGTGATCGGGGATCTGCCGGAAGCGGAGCTGCGGGCGGTGGCGACGGAAGCGCTGAACCGCCTCGGTTAGGTCATCCGTGCGCCCTTGATTTGCCGTCCTTCGCCTTAACCTGTTGAGGTATCGCGCCCGGGCTTCGGCCCCGTGGCGCCCCGACAAGCAAGGCAAGGGCAACCCCCGTGCGCCGGTTTCTGCTGATCCTGGGTGTCCTCCTGGTCGCCACCGGCGGTGCTGTCGGCGCCTGGCATTTCGCCGGCAATGGCGCAGAGGCCGGGCTGGCGGTGGAAACGGCGGCGGTCAGCCGCGGCGACATCCGACGGACCGTGTTCGCCACCGGGACCGTCAACCCGCGGGTCAATGTCGAGGTCGGCTCACAGCTGTCCGGCAACGTCGCGGAACTGCACGCCGACTACAACACGGTGGTCGAAACCGGCCAGCTGATTGCCCGCATCGACCCGCAGAGTTTCGAAAGCCGAGTCGTCCAGGCCGAAGCGAACCTGAGTGTGGCCGCGGCGACGGTGAGCTTGAGAGAGGCCTCCCGGCTCCGCGCCCTCGCCGCGCTGGAGGAGGCACGGTCGGCGTTCGACCGGGTCGAGACGCTCGCCGCGCGCGGCAATGCGTCCGCTGCGGCCCTCGACACCGCCGAGGCGAACCTGGCGCGCGCCCGGGCGGAAGTCGCCATGGAGGACGCGCAGATCGCGACCGCCCGCGCGACCATGGCCCAGCGGCAGGCCGCGCTGGAAACCGCACGCATCGATCTCGACCGGACGGCGATCCGCTCCCCGATCGACGGGATCGTCATCAATAGGGCGGTCAGCGTCGGCCAGACCGTCGCCGCCAGCCTGTCCGCCCCGGTCCTGTTCCAGATCGCCGGCAACCTCGACCGGGTGCTGATCGAAACCGCGGTGGACGAGGCCGATATCGGCCATGTCGCCGCCGGGAACCCGGTGAGCTTTCGCGTCGACACCTTCCCGGGGCGCCTGTTCGAGGGTGTTGTGGAACAGGTTCGGCTGTCCCCGGTCACCGAAAACAACGTCGTGACTTACGTCGTCGTGGTGGCGGCGGAAAACGGCGACCGCAGCCTGTTGCCAGGCATGACGGCGACCGTCGAGATCACCACCGGGGCGCGTGACGACGCATTGCGCATCCCGAATGCGGCCCTGCGTTTCGAGCCGCCGCAGGGCGATGCCGACGGCCGCATCGTGCGCCAGGACCAGCCTGACCCCACCTATGGCGGGACCGATCCGGAGGC
>CAYNIS010000658.1:0-1728 GCA_964397055.1 uncultured Rhodospirillaceae bacterium
CGATGCCGCATTGCACCAGGTACTTGCCGACGTGCTCCCCCGCATTGGGGTCGAAGATCGCGCCTGCGACGGTCTCGGCCCCCCGCGTCACGGCGATCGAGACGCACCAGTGCGGCATCCCGTGCAAGAACGGATTGGTGCCGTCGATGGGGTCGACCACCCACATGAAGCCGGATTCGCTGTCGGCCGCGCCGCCTTCCTCGCCCATGAACCCGTCGTCTGGGAACGCCCTGGCGACGGCGGCGCGGATCATCGCCTCGACCTCGCGATCCGCGATCGAGACCACGTCCTGCGGGTCGGCCTTCGCCTCGATCAGCAGTTCATCGCGCCGGCGAAAGAAGTCGAGCGCCAGCGCGCCGGCGTCGCGCGCGATGTGTTTAGCAGCCTCGGCGCGCCGGGCGATCTCAGGGTCGGTCATGGCGTCGGCTCCGGCGGGCGGCGTGGAGGGTCGGTCGGCCAAGGTGTGTCGCCGACGGTGGCGATGCGCGCAAGCGGCGAGGACCGTGTCTTGGGAACGTCGCATAAATGCAGCGAAACTGTCGCTGGACGCTCGTAACAGCGCTGCGGAACCAGACAGGAGTGTCGCACCATGAACCGACTTTTTTCCGCCGTCGCCGCCGCCGCGCTGCTGGTCGCCGGCCCCGCCGTCGCCGAGTTCAAGCTCGACAGCCGCTACACCGACGCGGATGGCGACCTGATCGCCGACATCCCGACCGACGCCAGCCAGCTGGTCGATCCCGACACGCTGATCTTCGCCTACACGCCGGTCGAGGATCCGGCGGTCTACGCCGAGGCTTGGAAGGATTTCCTCGCGCACATGGAGAGCGTGACCGGGAAGAAGGTGCAGTTCTTCCCCGTCCAGTCCAACGCTGCCCAGATCGAGGCGATGCGCGCCGGCCGCCTGCATGTCGCGGGCTTCAACACCGGCTCCAACCCCATCGCCGTGGCCTGCGCCGGCTTCCGGCCCTTCACGATGATGGCCAAGGCAGACGGCAGCTTCGGCTACGAGATGGAGATCATCACCTATCCCGGCTCCGGGATCGAGACCATCGAAGATATCAAGGGCAAGCAGCTTGCCTTCAGCGCCGAGACCTCCAACTCGGGCTTCAAGGCGCCGTCGGCGATTCTGAAGGCCGATTACGCGATGGTCGCCGGCGAGGACTTCGAGCCGGTGTTCTCGGGCAAGCATGACAACACCATTCTCGGGGTCGCGAACAAGGATTACCTCGCCGGGGCCATCGCCAACTCGGTGGCGACCCGGATGATCGCCCGCGGCGTGATCACGGCCGACCAGATCATCAGCCTCTACAAGTCGCAGACCTTCCCGACCACCGGATACGGCACCGCCAACAACCTGACGCCGGAACTGCAGGAGAAGATCAAGGAGGCGTTCCGCACCTTCCAGTGGGAAGGGTCGTCGCTGGCCGCCGAGTTCTCGAAGTCAGGCGAGTCGCAGTTTATCCCGATCACCTTCAAGGACAATTGGGAGGTGATCCGCAAGATCGACGAGGCCACCGGCGTATCCTACGCCTGCCAGTAACGCCGGAAACCGGGCGCGGGCCTGCGGGTCCGCGCCCGCCTTCGTTGATGCGGAGCGCCCCGATGCTGTCGGTCGAGAGCCTGACCAAGACCTACAAGACCGGCGACAAGGCGCTGAACGCGGTGTCGTTCACGGTGCCAAAAGGTCAGGTGGTCGGTTTGATCGGGCCGTCCGGCGCCGGCAAGTCT
>CAYNIS010000659.1:0-1727 GCA_964397055.1 uncultured Rhodospirillaceae bacterium
AGGCCCAGGCCTTCGCCCGCTGGGCCGGACGCCGCCTGCCGTCGGAAGTGGAGTGGGAGACCGCCGCCGCCGACCGCGCGGTCGAGGGCAACCAGCTCGCGACCGGCAATCTGCGCCCACGCCCGGCCCGGGCTGCGGACGACGGCCTGCCCCGCCAGCTGTTCGGCGACGTCTGGGAATGGACGCAGAGCGGTTACGGACCCTATCCGGGCTTCTACGCCAGCCACGACGCGCTGGGCGAGTACAACGGCAAGTTCATGTGCAACCAGTATGTGCTGCGCGGCGGCGCCTGCGTCACGCCGCCGGGCCATGTCCGCGCCACCTATCGGAACTTCTTCTACCCGCATCAGCGCTGGATGTTCAGCGGGCTCAGACTGGCCGCGGACGGCTGACCACCGCCGGTCACCGACGCCTGGGGGTGACGATGCAGCTTGCCGGATTCCACGATCACGACTCCACGGAAGACCGTTTCCTCGTCGATGTCCTCGCCGGGCTCCGGGCGAGGCCGCGGACACTGCCGTCCAAGTATTTCTACGACGAGATCGGATCCCAGCTCTTCGATCGCATCTCCGACCTCGACGAATACTATCCGACCCGAACCGAAGTCGCCCTTCTCGAAGACTGTGCGGCCGAGATCGCGGCCCTCGCCGGGCCGGATGTCGCGTTGATCGAGTTCGGCAGCGGGGCGGCACGCAAGGTGCGCATCGTGCTCGACGCGCTGGATCGGCCGGCCGCCTATGTACCGGTCGACATCTCGCGGGAGTTCCTGAAGGGCGAGGCCGAGGCGGTCGCGGGCGACTATCCGGGGCTGCCCGTCCATCCGGTCGCCGCCGATTTCTCCCGGCCGTTCACCCTGCCATCGGCCATCGCCGGACGGCGGCGGCTCGGCCTGTTCCCGGGCTCCACCATCGGCAACGTGCCGCCGTCGGAAGCCGTCGGGCTGATGCAGGCGTTCCGCGCCGATCTCGGCCCCGACAGCCTGCTCGTCATCGGCGCCGACCGGGACAAGGATCCGGCGATCCTGACCGCGGCCTACAATGACCGGCAGGGGGTGACGGCCGCCTTCAACCTCAATCTCCTGGCCCGCATCAATCGTGAACTGGGCGGCGACTTCGACCCCGCCGCCTTTCGCCACGAAGCGCGCTACGACACGACCTTGAAGCGAATCGAGATGCACCTGGTCAGTCGCCGCGACCAGACGGTCACCGTCGCCGACACCCGGTTCGACTTCGTCGCGGGCGAAAGCATCCTGACCGAGATCAGCCACAAGTACGACATGGACGGCTTTGCCGCCCTGGCGGCCGCGGCGGGGTGGGCGCCGGCGGCGGCCTGGACCGATGCGGACGGTCTGTTCGCCATCCATTGCCTGACACCGGCCGCCTAGCGCGTGTTCCAGCGATGTGGTCCCTCATCTCGGTTCGGAACGCGCGCCAACCAGGTGAACCTGAGCGTGTTCCAGCGATGTGGACCCACATCGCGGTTCGGAACGCGCGCCAACCAAGTGAACCTGAGCATTTTCCGAACCGCCGGGCGATCCCGTCCGGCCGGTAATTGCTCCAGGGGCTACGGCAAGAGGTCGAGCAGCCGGTACCACAGCATCGCAAGCACCAGCGCGGGCGCGCGGAATCGCCGGCCGCCCGGGAACGGCCGGTGCTTCAGCCGGGCCATGATGTCGAAATCACCGGCGTCGCCGGCGATCGCGCGCGCCATCACCCGCCCCGCGATAC
>CAYNIS010000660.1:0-1725 GCA_964397055.1 uncultured Rhodospirillaceae bacterium
GCCATGCCGTCGCGATCGAGATCGACCGCCATGGCGGCTTCATAGCGCAGTATCTGGGCGACGGCGTTCTGTCCTATTTCGGCTGGCCCTTGGCCCTGGAGGATGCCGCGATCCGTGCCGTCACCGCCGGTCTTGCCGCCCTCGCCAATGTCGGGCGGCTGACCTCCCCGAATGTGCCGTTTATCGAGGCGCGGGTCGGTATCGCCAGCGGCCATGTCGTCTTGGGGACCGAGACCGATCTCGGCGCCGGGTCGTTGATTGAAACGGCGAGCGGGGCCGCCCCCAATCTCGCCGCGAGGCTCCAGGCCCTGGCCGGGGCCGGCGAACTGGTCGTCGACGAGACCACGCGCCGGTTGATCGCCGATGCCTTCGTCATGCGCCAGATGGGTCCGTTCCGCCTCAAGGGGTTCGAGCGGCCGGTGACGGCAACCCGTATCAGCCGGCCCAGTTCGATCCTGCGCCGCTTTGCCGCCACGCGGCGGGAGTCCCGGGCACCGCTGATCGGCCGGGTGGAGGAGCGCGCCGCCCTTAACCGCCTGTGGGACGCGGCGGTCGCCGGCAGCCGGGTCGAAACGGTGTCGGTGGTCGGCGAAGTCGGCATCGGCAAGTCCCGGCTGATCGAAGCGTTTCTCGCCGACCTCGAGGAGGCACGGCCGACCCGCGTCGTCCTGCAATGCGACCCGATTCACGAGGCGAGCCCCTATCATTCGTTCGCCCGGCATGTGGAGACGGCCGCCGGCATCTCGGCGCATGACACGCCCGACCAGGCGATGGCCAAGCTCGACTGGCTGCTCCGGCTGGCGGGCGATCGCGATGCGGACGTTGATTGCCTGATCGCGGACCTGCTCGACCTCGGCGACGGTGCGGGCACCCGGCGCAACGACACGGACAGGGCGGCCGCAACCCGCAACGCCCTGGCCGGGGTCATTGCAAGCTGGAGCCGGGAGCGACCCTTGGTGGTCGTGATCGAAGATGCCCAATGGATGGATGTGGAGAGTGCCGAAGCCCTCGGTCGCCTGATCGAGCGACGCGACGGCGAGCCGACCCTGGTTGTGGCCAGCCACCGCCAGCGCCATCAGCATCCTTTCGGCGCCAATCGGCTGCGCGCGGTCATCTGGCTGGAGCCGCTGCCGCTCGATCCGGCGTTGGAACTCGCCCGCTATGTCGCCGGGCCGGAAGAAGAGGAACACCGGCTTTGGCAAATCGTCGATCGGTCCGACGGGGTGCCGCTGTTCGTCGAGGAGCTGGTCCGCGCGGTCGCGGATCCGTCGGCCCTCGATGCCGAGAGCGACGTGCCGGCCACCCTCGCGCCGATCCTGCAGGCACAGCTGGACCGGCTTTCGGCGGAGGCGCTGAAGGTGGCACAGGTCGCCGCGGTCGTCGGTCGGACACTGGATGTCGATGTCCTGGCGGAGGTGTTGTCGACAACGCCGGCGGCTTTGCAGGACAGCCTCGCCGAACTCGCCAGCCGGCGGGTCCTGGTGCCGGCCTCCTTCACCCGGTCCAGTTCCGGGTCGGGGGAGCTGAGGTTCGGCCGGGCGATGGTCCGGGATGCCGCCCTGGCAAGCCAGCTGTCGAGCCATCGCGCGGCCCTGCGCGCGCGGATCGAGGAGGTACTGGCAGAGCTCGGCGGCGGCTGACGGCGGACAAAAAAAGGCGCCGGGGGGACCGGCGCCTGGAAGTGTTCTTGCAAGTGTCCTGATGGGGCAGGTGTCCTGATGGGGC
>CAYNIS010000661.1:0-1720 GCA_964397055.1 uncultured Rhodospirillaceae bacterium
TTTCCGCGTCGGTCGCCGACCACAGCAACGTCGGCGGCGGGGCGGCCGGCCTCAACATGGCGGCCCCGGACGTCTATGCGGAGGGCCTGCGCTTCCCGCCGTCGCGCTGGAACGAGGAGCGGGACTGGAACGGCGGCCGGCTCGAACAGCTGATGCGCCTCAACTTCCGGGTCCCGGACCTGACCCTCGGCGACATCAACGCCCAGTTCGCCTCCAACGCCATCGGCGTCGCACGCCTCCAGCAGCTTGCCGAAAAGTACGGGGCGGAAAGGGTGATGGCGGCGATGAGCGGCCTGATCGACTATTCCGAACGCCGGGTGCGCGCGGCGATCAGGGCGCTGCCCAACGGCTCCTATACCGGGCAAGCGCAGATCGACGATGACGGCGTCAGTGACAACCCGGTCACCATCCGCGCCCGGGTCACCGTCCATGACGACTGGGTCGAGGTCGATTTCGAGGGCACCGACGCCCAGGTGCCGCGCAACATCAATTGCCCGCTCGCCTCGTCGGAGGCGGCGGCCCTGTCCTGCGTCAAGTCGGTGCTGACCGCCCCGGACATCCCGTTCAACGAGGGGCTGCGCCGGCCGGTCGAGATCAAGGTGCCCTATGGCTCGATCCTGAACCCGCGCTCGCCGGCCCCGGTGCGCGCACGCCTGCTGCCCGCCTATCGCGCCTATGGCGCGGTGATGATGGCGCTCGCCCAGGCAGCGCCGGAGGACGTGATCGCGCCCGGCTTCGACACCACCACCGGCTTCTGCCTCTCCTACCTCGGCGCGGACGGCTATCAGGTCTATCTGGAGATCTTCGGCGGCGGTTACGGCGGCGGGGCCAAGTCGGATGGTTGTGACGCCGTCGACAGCCCGCTTTCCAACTGCTCCAACACGCCGGTCGAGGCCCTCGACAGCGATTTCGACTTCTTCCGTGTGGTCGACTACGCGCTGATCCCAGACAGCTTTGGCCATGGCGCCCATCGCGGTGGCGCCGGCTTCCGTCGCCGCTACCGGATCCTGCGGGACGGGGCGGTCCTCCAGATGTATTCCGACCGCTTCAAGGCCGCACCGGAGGGGCTGTTCGGCGGTACGGAAGGCACCAGGGGGGAAGCGCGGGTCTGGCGCAACGGGGAGATGATCCCGCTGATCGCCAAGCAGTCCTTCACCTTCCAGGCGGGCGACGAGATCGAGGTCATCACCGGCGGCGGCGGCGGCTACGGCCTGCCGTCCAAGCGCGCGCCGAGGGATGTCGACGACGACATCGCCGACGGCCTCCTGTCCCCCGACGCCGCCCGCATCTACGACGCGGCCGAAGCGGCGGAGTGACGGGAGCCCCGCCGGGCAACCGTCACTCAACCTGCGAAGCCGGCTCACCGGCCCCTCTCCCCCTTGAAGTAAGGCAGCGGAAAGAGGGGCCATGTCGCTCGCCGGCGCGTTCCCGGATCAGAAGATGGCGATCGGATTGATCACCATCTGGACGGCCCCTCTGAACCGCGGCACGCCGAGGACGAACAGGAACTCCGACACCCCCTCGTCGATCAGAAGCTGGGTGTTCATGTTCTCCAGGATGTGGGTCCCGGTCTTCGACAGGAGGTGCTGGTGTACTTCGAACACGCCGGTCCCCTCCTCGAACGGGATCACCTCGAGGCCCCAGGTGTCCGCGCCGACGGCAACGACCCCGATGGCATCGGTGAGGTGCGAGATCTCGGTGCAGTCGTAGGCGGCGGCGG
>CAYNIS010000662.1:0-1715 GCA_964397055.1 uncultured Rhodospirillaceae bacterium
CCTCGGCACCGGTTCCGTTCCCGGTCGTCGCCGGGTCGGCGGCGGCGAGTGCCGCGGCGCCGGCCTCCTCGTCGTTCGCGGGACCGGGGGGGCCGACATTGCCGATCGACCGGGTCGAGCCGGCCGGCTCCTCCTTCCCGTCGAACATGCTGATCACGTGTTCGCCGACATCCTTGCCGGTGGTCTCCTCGAGAATGGCGTTGATGATGCCGCTCGCCATGCCGATGACGCCGCCGAACAGGAAACCGCCCATGATCCGGAACGGCGCCTTGATCTCGTCGCCGGAAACCTCGCGGTAGATCGAGCTGACGACCGGGATGTGCTGAAGCGGGTTGACGATGTCGACCAGGTCCCAGAACGAGAAGTCGTTGTCGTCGCCGGCACTGGCGCCCGAGCGTTCGGCGGCCTGACGGCTGCCTTCGCCGGTCAGGCCGGAGTACCGTCGCCCAGTGTAAGCGCTCTCTTCCGGATGGATGTCGATCGCCATTCCCGCCTCGCCTGATCCGATCGCCTGATCCGCCCGCCCGAAGCGGATCGATGGCCGTCAGGAGGGCAAGCGTTGTGCCAGCGCCGATGGTGGAGGTTTGGCGGGTTCTTGACGGATCAGCCGCGGGTCGCGGCGGCTCCCCGGCAGGGTTTGCCGGGGAGAGTCTGCCGGGGAGAGTCTGCGTGGGAGGCCTTGCCGGGGAGGCCCGGTCTGCCCGGCGATGGGATGCCGTCAGACCCCGCCGGCCTTGGCGATCTTGCCCGGCGCCGGCAGGATGTCCGGATAGGCGGGGTCGCGCTTTTCCTGCTTCGCCCGGAACGCCTCCCCCATCTCCAGCCGGTCGAGCATGGCGGCGTTCCAGGTCGCGATGTAGTTCAGCCCGTCGGCGACCGAATGGTCGCGGGCGTAGGTCAGCATCTCCTTCGAGCCCCAGACCGCCAGCGGCGACCGGTCCGCAATCTCCCGCGCGATCTCCATGACGCCGTGGATCAGCGCGTCATGGCTGTCGTACACCCGGTTGACGAGGCCGAGCGCCTGCGCCTCCGCGGCGGGCAAGCGGCGGCCGGTGTAGGCGAGCTCGCGCACGATCCCCTCCGGCAGCAGCTTGGGCAGGCGCTGGAGCGTGCCGACATCGGCGGTCATGCCGATGTTGATCTCCTGGATGACGAAGAACGCGTCGGCCGTGGCGTAGCGCATGTCGCAGGCGGTCACGAGGTCGACGCCGCCGCCGATGCAGCCGCCCTGGATCGCCGCCAGTACCGGCATGCGGGCCTGTTCGATGGCGTTGAAGCTGGCCTGGAAGCGCAGGACCTTCTGCCGGAACTCGGCCCGGCGGTAGCCGCGGTCGGCATCCGTGGGCGGCTGGTGGTCGGTGAACACCGCGAGGTCCATGCCGGCGGTGAAGTGCCTGCCGGTGGAGCTGATGACGATCACCCGCGCCAGCCCCTCGTCGTCGATCCTGGCGATCAGCGCCGGCAACTCGTCCCAGAAGGCGGGGGTCATGCTGTTCAACTGATCCGGCCGGTTCATGCGCAGGTGGGCGATCTGGTCCTTGATCTCGACATCGAAGGTGGTCGGGGTCATGCGCGCGTCCTCCGGCGGGTGGTTCTTGGTGTGCTGGTTCTTGATGTCTGGCAGGCCGGCGTCAGCCGGCGGCGACGGCCTTGCGGTCGATGTCGGCGTCATCGTCGAAAGCCGGCTGGCCGGCAACGCCGTCCGATCCCTGGGA
>CAYNIS010000663.1:0-1714 GCA_964397055.1 uncultured Rhodospirillaceae bacterium
ATGACTTGATGAACGCCGCGGCGTCTTCCTCGGCGGTGCCGCCGATCTCGCCGATCATGACGATACCCTCGGTGGCGTCGTCGGCCAGGAACATCTCCAGGCAGTCGATGAAGTTGGTCCCGTTGATGGGATCGCCGCCAAGGCCGATGCAGGTGGTCTGCCCCAGCCCGGTCACGGTGGTCTGCGCCACCGCCTCATAGGTCAGCGTGCCCGAGCGGGAGACCACGCCGATCTTGCCGGCGGTGTGGATGTGGCCCGGCATGATGCCGATCTTGCACTGGTCCGGGGTGATCACGCCCGGGCAGTTCGGGCCGATCAGGCGGCTCTTGGAGCCCTGGAGCGCCCGCTTCACCCGCACCATGTCGAGCACCGGAATATGCTCGGTGATGCAGACGATCAGCGGCACTTCCGCGTCGATCGCCTCCAGGATCGCATCGGCCGCGAACGGGGCCGGCACGTAGATCACCGACGCATCGGCGCCCGTGCCCTCGACCGCGTCGGCGACGGTGTCGAACACCGGCAGGTCGAGATGGGTGGTCCCGCCCTTGCCCGGGCTGACGCCGCCGACCATCCGGGTGCCGTAGGCGATCGCCTGTTCGGAGTGGAAGGTCCCCTGGTTGCCGGTGAAACCCTGGCAGATGACCTTGGTGTCCTTGTTGACCAGAACGGCCATTACGCTGCCTCCTTCACCGCCTTGACGATCTTTTCCGCGGCATCGGCGAGATTGTCTGCCGCGACGATCGGCAGGCCCGATTCCGCCATGATTTTCTTGCCGAGATCGACGTTGGTACCTTCCAGCCGGACGACCAGCGGCACGTGCAGGCTGATCTCCCGCGCGGCGGAAACGACCCCCTCGGCGATGACGTCACAGCGCATGATGCCGCCGAAGATGTTGACCAGGATGCCCTCGACCTTCGGGTCGGCGAGGATCAGCTTGAACGCCGTGGTGACACGCTCCTTCGTGGCACCGCCGCCGACATCGAGGAAGTTTGCCGGCTCGGCGCCGTAGAGCTTGATGATGTCCATGGTCGCCATGGCGAGGCCGGCGCCGTTGACCATGCAGCCGATCGAGCCGTCGAGCTTGACGTAGGAGAGGCCGTGGCGCGACGCCTCGAGCTCGGTCGCCTCCTCCTCGGTCTCGTCGCGCAGCTCGGTCACGTCCTTGTGCCGGTAGAGCGAGTTCTCGTCGAAGGTCATCTTGGCATCGAGGGCGAGGACATCGCCCTCGCCGGTGACCACCAGCGGGTTGATCTCCACGATCGCGGCGTCGAGGTCGACGAACGCCTTGTACATGCCGTCCATGAAGGCGACCGCCGACTTCACCTGCTTGCCCTCGAGACCGAGGCCGTAGGCGATCTGCCGGCCGTGATAGGCCTGGAAGCCGACCACCGGGTCGATCGGCAGCGTCATGATCTTCTCAGGCGTCGATGCCGCGACCTCCTCGATGTCCATGCCGCCTTCGGTCGAGGCCATGAAGGTCACCCGGCTGGTGGCGCGGTCGACCAGGATGCCGAGATAGAGCTCGCGGCGGATGTCGCAGCCATCCTCGACATAGACGCGGCCCACTTCCTTGCCGGCCGGGCCGGTCTGGTGGGTGACCAGCGTCATGCCGAGCATGCGGTCGGCTTCGGTCTCGACCTCCTCCAGCGACTTCACCACCTTGACACCGCCGGCCTTGCCGCGGCCGCCGGCGTGGATCTGGGCCTTCACCACC
>CAYNIS010000664.1:0-1711 GCA_964397055.1 uncultured Rhodospirillaceae bacterium
GCTCAATGCGGCGGCGCCCGCGTCGCCCTGTGTGATGGACTGGCGCCAGTGCACCAGCCAGCGCGACATGGTGGAGAACTACCGGCAAATGACCCAGCTCTATCGAGCCTGCGAGGACGCGCTCAGGTCGAAGTCGCGGCTGGGCCCGCCCTTCTTCAACAACGCGATCCCGTTCCGCGAGTACGATCGTCGCGGCAACACGCCGGAAACAGGCATCATCGTCTTGCGGGAACGGCGTGTCGGCATGGTCGACGAGTGGGGGGCCCGCGGCGACATGGATGCGGAGTGCGAGGTCGACCTCAACCAGCAGGCGATCATCCGCCTGGAAGTTGCCCCCAGCGGCCGTCGCTGATCCGGCCGCCGCCCCACAGCGCTAGTGTCCCGGGCCGCCTCTCGTCAGCCGGCGGCGCGCGGCGGCGACGGTCGCGGCAGCAACCCGCTGCTGCCGGCCGCGGAAGACGCCGCGGTCTCCGCCTTCAGGCGGGTCAGCGCATAGACGGTATCGACCGTCGGGGTTGGAATGCCCGCCCGGCGTCCAAGCTCGCAGACGGCACCGACGAGGCTGTCAAGTTCCAGCGGCCGGCCGGCGTCGTAGTCCTGCAGCATGGAGGTGCGGAACCCCATCGGGGAGCGCATGCCGGACAGGCGCTCCTCCAGCGTCATGTCGAAGGTGGCGCCGAAATACTCGCCAACCGCCTGGGTCTCGCGGCCGAGTTCCAGCAACACCCTGTGGACCAGCGGGTCGTTCTTCAGGACGTCGGTCGCCGCTTCGACCAGAACGCTGACCGGGTTGTAGGAGACGTTGCCGATCAGCTTCGCCCACACGGCGTTGCGGATCCGCTCCGACACCTCGATGTCGAGGTCGGCGCGCTTCATCGCATCGGCGACGCGGGTCAACCGCGGGCTCAAGGTGCCGTCCGGCTCCCCGATCACCAGGCGCTTGCCGCCTGCGGCTTCGATCACGCCCGGTTCCGGCACCGATGCCGCGATGTAGATGACGCCGCCAATCACGCGTTCCGGCCCGAGGAGGCGCCAGGCCGCGGATCCGTGATCGACCAGGTCGAAGGGCTGGCCGTCGAACGCGCTGCCCTCCTTGTGGAAGTACCACCAGGGAATGCCGTTCTGGGCGGACAGGATCACGGTGTCGGGGCCGAGAAGATGGCTCATCGCCTCCGCGACCGGCGGCAGCGAATGCGCCTTCAGGCTGACGATGACCAGGTCCTGGGGGCCGAGGGCCGCCGGGTCTTCCTCCGCGCGCACCTGAACCGTGACCCGCTGGTCCTTGTGGACGACGGCAAGACCGTTCTCCCGGATCGCGGCGAGATGCGGCCCGCGCGCCACGATGCTGATTTCACCCGCACCGGCTTCGGCGAGGCGGCACGCAATCAGGCCGCCGATGGCACCGGCGCCATAGATGCAGATCTTCATGTCACCTCCGTCCGGACGTCAGGCCCGCGCGCCGGCATTAGTGCGACAGGATCTGGCTCAGGAACAAGCGTGTCCGATCCGAGCGCGGGTTGCCGAAGAACGCCTCCGGCTCGTTCTGCTCGACGATCTCGCCCTGGTCCATGAAGATCACCCGGTCGGCAACGGTCCTGGCGAAGCCCATTTCGTGGGTCACCACCAGCATGGTCATCCCGGCCTGGGCGAGGTCGACCATGACATCCAGGCCCTCCTTGATCATCTCCGGATCGAGGGCGGAGGTCGGCTC
>CAYNIS010000665.1:0-1704 GCA_964397055.1 uncultured Rhodospirillaceae bacterium
GTCCTCGACATTCTCGCGCACCGTGCGCTGGCCGGTCTTGCGCCGGCGTTCCACCGCCTTCGGCCGGCGGGCGTCGAGGGTCAGCGCCCTGCGGTCGAGCACTTCCTTGAGGTCCGGGCGGATCGCGTCGAGGTCGCCCCAGTCCTCCTCGACCACGGCACCATCCGCACCCTCGGCCGGTTCCAGGGTCAGGATCAGCTGATCCTCCCACAGGGTGTCGCCGGCGACGGCATGGACGGCGCGGACCGTTCCAGGCGCGGTCGCGGCGATGACGTGCTCCATCTTCATCGCTTCCATGATGGCGAGCTGGGCGCCGGCGGCGACCGTCTCCCCCTCCTCGACATCGACGCTGAGGATGGTGCCCTGAAGCGGGGCGGTGACCGCGACCATGCCGTCTTCCGGGGCCGCCCTCGATGGCCCGGCCGCGCGCTGTCCCTGGCCGTAGGCGAGCACCGCGAGCGGGTCGGAATGGTCGATGCGCGCGCCCGCGTGGCCGGGACGGCGGCTGTCGTCCTCGGTCGTCGGCGCGAAGTAGAGATGCGGGTGATGGGCACCCGCCGCGGTCAGGAGGTCGGCGGCGTGGCCCTCGACGAAGCCGGTGTCGACCGCCCCGTCGGCGAGGTCCGGGTGGTGGACCAGGTTCTGCAGGAACTGGATGTTGGTCGGCACGCCGGCGATGTGGAACTCGCACAACGCGCGATAGCCCTTCAGCAGGATGTCGGCGAACCGCGGGCTCGCGGTATGGACGATCAGCTTGGCGAGCAGCGGATCGTAGGCCGGGCTGGTCCGGTAACCGACATAGCCATAGGAATCGACGCGGATGCCGCGGCCCGACGGCGGCTCGAACGCGGTGATCTGGCCGCCACCCGGCCTGGCTTCGCCGTCCGCCGTCATCGTCTCCGTGTTGATGCGGAACTGCACGGCATGGCCGCGCGGGCGCGGCACCTGATCGGGGTTGAGGCCGAGCTCGCCGAGGGTCTGCCCGCCCGCCAACTGCAACTGCAATTCGACGAGGTTGAGGCCGGTGACCTCCTCCGTCACCGTGTGCTCGACCTGGAGCCTGGGGTTGGCCTCGATGAAGAAGAAGTCGCCCGCGTCGGCATCGACCAGGAACTCGACGGTGCCGAGATTGAGATAGTTGACGGCCCCCGCGAGCGTCATCGCCGCCTCGATCAGGCGATCCCGCAAGCCCGGGTCGAGGGCAGGGGCGGGGGCGATCTCGACGATCTTCTGGCGGCGGCGCTGGAGCGAGCAGTCGCGTTCCCACAGATGCGAGACGGCCTCGCCGTCGCCGATCACCTGGACCTCGATATGGCGGGCATGGCGGATCAGCCGCTCGACATAGAGATCGCCGTTGCCGAAGCCGGCCTCGGCCTCCGACCGGCAACGGTCGAAGGCATCGCCCAGATCGGCGGGATCGGAGACCGGGCGCATGCCCCGGCCGCCGCCGCCGGCGACCGCCTTCACCATCACCGCCCCGGCCGGGCCGAGGCCGGCCAGGAAGGCTTGCGCCTGTTCCAGGGTGGTCGGCGCCGGCGTGCCGGGCAGGGTCGGAACACCGAGGCTTTCGGCGAGGTTGCGCGCCTGGTGCTTGTCGCCGAACAGCGCCAGCGTCTCCGGCCCCGGCCCGACGAAGGTGATGCCCGCCTCAAGGCAGGACCGGGCGAAGTCGGCGTTTTCCGACAGGAAGCCGTAGCCGGGGTG
>CAYNIS010000666.1:0-1702 GCA_964397055.1 uncultured Rhodospirillaceae bacterium
CCCGCCCGCCCTTCACCGATCCGACGGCGGTTCCGCCACCTGTCCTGAACTCCGCCGTCATCGCCGCCCTGCATGAGGGCTGGGCCGGCGACATGGCGGCGGCGGAGGCGTTGATCCGCGCGGGCAAGGTCAAGCTGGAACCGGCCGCGGCCCGCCGGATCGCGACCCCGCTGGCGGAGGTCGTCGGGCCGTCGACACCGCTCACCCTGGTGACCGATATCGGCGGCGGGCTCGGCACCTGGGCCGCGCCGCTGCCCAGCGGTCTTGGACCCCAGGCCCGCTTCGGGACCCGCGACCCGGATGTCCTCGACCGGCTGAGGTTCCGAGACGAGACGCTGGCGCCGGCTTTGGCGGCGGCCCTCAAAGGTCGGCCGATCCCCCTCCTGCCGCTCGCCCGCGCCGGCCTTGACGGCGGCGACGACCTGCACGGCCGGACGACGTCGGCGACCGCCGCCCTGGCGTCGGTCTTGACGGACCGGATCGAGGGGGAGGTCGAAAAGGCGGTCGCCGGCATGCCGCTGTTCTTCCTCACCCTGTGGATGGCGGCCTGCCGCTTGATCGCCCAGGGCCTTCCCGACGCTTGTGTCGCCAGTGTCTCCGGCAACGGGGTCGAGGTCGGGATCGAGCTTTGCAACGGGGCGCGGGTCAAGGTGCCGGCACCCGTTGCCGATGGCCCGCGCCTGGCGGCGGGCGACAAGACCGTCCCGAGCCCGGCAGTCGGCGACAGCCTGGTGATCGATGCCCTCGGCTTCGGCGGCCAGGCGCTCGACGCCAGCCCGGAGATCGCGGGTGCCGTCGGCCCGTTCGTCCCGGCAGGTGCCGGCATCCCGCAGGACCGCCTGGCGGTCGACCATGCCGCCCTCGGCCGGCGGCTCGGCCTGGATGCGACGACGGCCGGGCAGGGGCCGGACCTGCTGATGGCCTTCGGCATGATCGATGCCGCCGGCGAGAAGGGCCTGCTCGGCCGCGGGGTTGCCGCTCTTCCTGCCGCGGCGATCGCGAAAGCCGCCGCGTCCGGCTGGAGAATGCTCTAGAGCGTTGTCCAGCCAGACTGAACCAGTCTGGCGGTTCGGAAAACGCTCAAACCATTGAATTAACACGCAAATCGCCGTCGCGGACTGATTCAGTCCGCTCGGGATTTGCGCTAGGCCGCCTTCTGCCCGGGCGTGAAGTGTGGTACGGCATCGACCAGCGTCTTGGTATAGGCATGCTGGGGCCGGGCCAGGATTTGCTCGGCCGAGCCCTCCTCGACGATGCGCCCGGCATTCATCACCAGGACGCGGCTGCACAACAGGCGGACAACGTTGAGGTCGTGGCTGACGAAAATGTAGGCCATGCCCAGTTCGCGTCGGAGCTTGTCGAGGAGGTTGAGGACGACCGCCTGCACCGACACGTCGAGGGCCGAGGTCGGTTCGTCCAGGATCAAAAGCTTCGGGTCGACGGCGATCGCCCGGGCAATACCGACGCGCGCCTTCTGGCCGCCGGACAGCTGGTGTGGAAACCGGGTCAGGAGCGGGCGCGGCAGACCCACCATGTCGGCGAGGGCCTCGACCCGGGCCTTGACCGCCGCCTCGCCCTTTTCCGTGCCCAGCCGATAGATCGGATCGGCGATGGCGCGGGCGGCGGTGAAGCGCGGGTTCAGGCTGTCGGTCGGGTCCTGGAACACCATCTGGATCGCCGGGCGCCGAGGGTGGTTCGAGAA
>CAYNIS010000667.1:0-1697 GCA_964397055.1 uncultured Rhodospirillaceae bacterium
CTGGTCGGGCCGACCGGTGCCGGCAAGTCGACCCTGTTGCAGATCGCCGGCCTTCTGGAAAAAGCGGACGCCGGGACTGTCGCGATTGCCGGACATCAAGCCGGCGGCCTGGGCGACAAGGCGCGTACCCTGATCCGGCGGACACGCATCGGCTTCGTCTACCAGTTCCATCACCTGCTGCCCGAGTTCACAGCGCGCGAGAACGTGATGCTGCCGCAGATGATCGCCGCAGTGGCCCGCACGACGGCCGGTGCCCGGTCCGATGACCTCCTGGCCCGGGTCGGCCTGACCGAGCGCGCCAGCCATCGGCCCGCACGCCTTTCCGGCGGGGAGCAGCAACGGGTCGCGATCGCGCGGGCGCTGGCCAATCGGCCGGCCCTGTTGCTGGCGGACGAGCCGACCGGCAACCTGGATCACGTGACGTCCGACACGGTGTTCGCCCTTTTGGTCGAGATCGCTCGGGAAAGTGCGCTCGGGGCGCTGATCGCGACCCACAACCTGGAGCTTGCGGCCCGCATGGACCGGCGGCTCGAACTGATCGACGGACGCATCGAGGAACGCTGACGGCGATGCCAGCCAATTTCGTCCACCTGCGGGTGCATTCCGCCTATTCCCTGTCGGAGGGGGCCATCAAGGTGAAGGCCCTGGTGAAGCTCGCCGAGGACCACGGGATGCCGGCGGTCGCCCTGACCGATACCGCCAACCTGTTCGGGGCGCTGGAATTCGCATCGACCGCCGCGGATGCGGGCGTCCAGCCGATCATCGGCTGCCAGATGCCGATCGCGCGGATGGGACCGGCCCCGTCCGGTGGCGGCAACCGGTCGGTGGCCCATCCGACGCGCGACTGGATCGTGCTCCTGGCCCAGAACGAAGCCGGTTACCGACGCCTGATGCGGCTGGTCAGCCAAGCCTATCTCGCAACCGACGATGCGCGTGATCCGGCCCTCGACCTCGACCTTCTGGAAGCGGGGACGGAGGGGCTGATCTGCCTTGCCGGCGGGCCGGCCGGCCCCATTGGACGGCTGATCGCCGAGGGCCAGGCGAGCCATGCTGCCGAGGCCCTGGACCAACTCGCCCGCTGCTTCCCGGAGCGGCTCTATGTGGAGTTGCAGCGCCATGGGTCGCCCTCGGATTGGCAGGCGGTGGACGAGGCGCTGATCGACCTCGCCTATGCGCGTGACCTGCCGCTGGTCGCGACCAACGACTGCTTCTTCGCCGACGAGAGCATGCACGAGGCGCACGACGCGCTTCTGTGCATCGCCGACGGTACCTACGTGCTGGAGGAAGACCGGCGGCGGGTGACACCGGACCATCGCTTCCGCTCCGGCGAGGAGATGGCGGCCCTGTTCGCCGACATTCCGGAGGCGATCGAGAACACCGTCGAGATCGCGCGGCGCTGCTCCTTCCTGCTTCGGCCGATCAAGCCGATCCTGCCCCCCTTCCCGACCGCCGACGGCCGGTCAGAGGCGGAGGAACTGCGCGCCCAGGCCGAAGCCGGGCTCGATCTTCGGCTCGCCGGGCTGCGCCGGGAGCGCGAGATCGGCGAGGACGAGGAGCGCGTCTACCGCGAGCGGCTCGACTTCGAACTCGGCGTTATCGAGCGCATGAAGTTCCCGGGCTACTTCCTGATCGTGTCCGACTTCATCAAGTGGGCGAAGGACCACGATATCCCGGTGGGCCCGGGCCGCGGGTCGGGT
>CAYNIS010000668.1:0-1686 GCA_964397055.1 uncultured Rhodospirillaceae bacterium
GGTCAACCGATCCGCCCGCCGGCACAGACCACGGTCTGGCCGGAGATGAAATCCGACTCGGGCAGGCACAGCAGATAGACAGCACCCGCCGCATCCTCCGGACGACCGGCCCGCCCCAGCGGCGTGTCCGCGATCGCCTTTTCGACCAACGCCGGCGGCAGGCCGACCTTGTGCTGCCGGCCGGCGACCTCGATCGCGGCGACACCGTCGTCCAGGCGCTGGGTCAGACGCGTATCGATGTAGCCGAACGCGACACAGTTGACGGTCACGTTGTAGCGGCCCCATTCACGCGCCAGCGTGTTGGTCATGGCGATCACCGCCCCCTTGGCGGCCGCATAGGATATCTGGGTCGCCGCCCCGTAGACCGCCGACACGGACGACACGTTGACGACCTTGCGCGTGTGCTTCGGCGCGGACGGGTCCTTGGCGACAGTGCGGAAGTGCTCGGCAGCGGCACGCAGGATTCGGAAAGGGGCGGTCGCGTGGACGTCGATCATCGCGTACCACTGGTCGTCGGTGTTGTTCTGGATCGCCGTGTTCCAGATGTAGCCGGCGTTGTTGACCAGGATGTCGACCCCACCGAAGCGCTCGACCGCGGTGCCGATCAGGCGCTCGCCAAAGTCCGCAGCCGCGACGTCCCCGGCGACGACCACGGCTTCCGACCCCAGCGACGTCGCCGCGACCGCCGCCTCTTCCGCCGGACCCGGGTCGAGGTCGTTGATGGCGACCCGCGCCCCCGACGCGGCCAGCTTTTCGACGATGGCGCGGCCGATGCCCCGGCCGCCACCGGTGACCACCGCGACCTTGCCCTCCAGCGTGCGGAACGCCGTCATGCCCTTTCCTCCCGTTTTCCGTCGTTTCCGCAAAGATAGCCGGCGTGGGCGTTTGACCCAAACCGCCGGCACCGGCATCGTCATGCCCGCGGCTCGGCAGGGCACGCAGGTTGGCAAGGCCCTGGGCGGTACGGTTCAGCCGGCTTCCGCTGTCGCTGGTTCCGTATTCCGATGTCCCGCCGTCCGTCGCACTGGGTTCAAATCCCAGACTGGCCTGAACAGCCGGTTGCTTGGAAAGCAGCTCCACCATTGAAGGGGGAGCCGGACGAGCCTAGCCCCATTCCGTGACGCTGCGGCCGAACGGATGGGGCAGCGTCGCCAGCACCTTGCACGCGCGCGGATACCGCCGGGCCGTCGCCGGGGCGAGGCCGCCGTCGCTCATGCTGCGGCACCGTTGCCTGCGGGCACCGGCCGGGGCGTGACCGGCAGCGGTCGACCCCTGACAGAGGGAACGGCTCAAGCGGGCGCCCGTGCGGGCGGTGTGCGCTCGTCCGGCAACCTCGTCCGGCAACCTCGTTCGGCAACCTCGCCCACCGGCTGGATCGCGAGACAAAAAAGGATAGGGACCCCGCCAAGATGACCTTCTCGATCCTCGGACATGACCCGGCCACCGACCAGGTCGGCATCGGCTACACCACCGTTACCCTGGCGGGCGGCGGCATCTCCCCGCACTACAGCCATGGCGGCGGTATCGTCGTCGTGCAGGCGTTCGGCAATCAGCTCTCTGCCATCGCGGGCGCCCGGGCACTCGACGCCGGCGGCTCGGCCGATGACGCGCTGGCGGCGATCGCCGCCGTCGACTCCGCCTTCGACCATCGACAGATCGGCATCGTCACCCGCGACGGCGCCTCCG
>CAYNIS010000669.1:0-1671 GCA_964397055.1 uncultured Rhodospirillaceae bacterium
CGACATCCGGGGAGCCGCCGCGCATGTTCTCAACCACGGCGACTACGAACCGCTGGAGCTCGCCGCCTTTCGTGCCGGCGTCGCGGAGACCGGCGGTCGCGTCGTCGACATCGGCGCCAATGCCGGCTGGTACAGTCTCCATGCCGCCCTCGACCCGGGCGCGCGCAAGGCTGGGGTCGTCGCGTTCGAGCCGGTTCCGGATACGCGCGCGATCCTGGTCGACAATCTGATCGCCAACGGTCTCTCCGGAATTGTCCAGGTCCGTGACTGTGCCCTGGGGGAGGCTGACGGCAGCCTGACCCTGCACATTCCGGCGGTCACCGGGTCTGTTGCCGCATCGAGCCGCCCGCTGTTTCCCGACCAGCCGAACAGAACGGTCAGCGTGCCGATGACGACGCTGGACCGCGCGCTCGACGACGGCGGGGCTGTCGGCCTGATCAAGGCCGATGTCGAGGGGGCGGAGCTGTTCGTGCTCAAGGGCGCCGGCCGCATTCTGGCGCAGGACCGGCCGGTCCTGATGCTGGAGCTCTTGCGCAAATGGGCGGCGGTTCACGGCTATCACCCGAACGACGTCCTAAACCTGCTTTCGCGCTATGGTTATGCCGCGCTCGCGATGACCCCGGAAGGCCTGCTAGAAACGCCTGAGATCGGACCGGACACCCGGCCGACCAATTTCCTCTGCCTGATCCCCGGCCATCATGACGCGGTCCGGTCGGCGATCGATCAGGCGTTGGCCCAGGCGGGAAGGGCGGGATGACCGATACCGAGGCCCTGGCGCTGGCGATCCGGCGCCACACGCTGCGGATGACCAGCAAGGCCAAGGCCTCCCATATCGGCAGCTGTTTCTCGATGGCGGACCTGATCGCCGTGCTCTACGGCCGGGTCCTGGCGCTTGATCCGGCCGAACCCGATTGGGACGGCCGTGACCGCTTCCTCCTCTCGAAGGGGCACGCGACCGCCATCCTCTATGCTGTCCTGGCGGAGCGGGGCTTCATCCCGATGTCCTGGCTCGACCGCTATTGCGAGAACGGGGCACCGCTTGCCGGTCATGTGACCGCGAAAGGGGTGCCGGGGGTCGAGGCGTCGACCGGCGCCCTCGGCCACGGGCTCGCCATCGGCTGCGGCATGGCGATCGCGCTCGCCCGCAACGATCGCCCGCAGGACGGGCCGGGTCGCAGGGTCGTGGTCATGCTCTCCGACGGCGAGATGGATGAGGGCTCGACCTGGGAAAGCCTACTGTTCGCGGGCCATCAGCGGCTCGACAACCTCACCGCCATCATCGACTACAACAAGATACAGTCGTTCGGCCGGACTGCGGATGTTCTGGACCTGGAGCCGCTGACCGACAAGCTCGCCGCCTGTCGCTGGAACGTCCGGGAGATCGACGGCCACGACCACGACCAGATCCTCGATGCCCTCCAGGCCCGGCCGAAGGTCGGCAGGCCCACCGTGATCGTCGCTCATACGGTCAAGGGCAAGGGCATCAGCTTCATGGAGGACGATCTCCTCTGGCACTACCGCTCGCCGAACGACGAGGAGTTGGCGCGGGCGCTGGCCGAACTCGACGGCCTGCCGGTGCTGGTGTCCTAGGGTCCTGATACCGAAGTTCGCTGCCCGGGCGTGACCCGCGCGCTTGCGAACTTCGGAATCGAGAAGGACACTAGATTCAAT
>CAYNIS010000670.1:0-594 GCA_964397055.1 uncultured Rhodospirillaceae bacterium
GTGCTTGGTGCGGGTGAAGACGATCGCCCGGTCGATGTCGGGCTTGCCGAGATAGTCGATCAGGTGGTCGCGCTTGTCGGCGGCCGGCATGTGCACGACGGTCTGGTCGATCCGTTCGATCGGGCGGGCCTGCGGGGCGACCGAGACCTCGGTCGGGTCGGCCATGAACTCTTCCGCAAGCGAGCGGATCGGGCCCGGCATGGTGGCCGAGAACAGAACCGTCTGCCGCTTGGTGTGGGTCTTCGCCAGGATGCGCCTGACCGCCGGCACGAAGCCGAGGTCGAGCATCTGGTCGGCCTCGTCCAGGACCACCGTCGCGGTCTGGTCGAGGCGCACCGCCCCCGTCGTCATGTGGTCGATCAGGCGGCCCGGGGTCGCGATCACGATGTCGACGCCGCGGGCGAGGTTGCGGACCTGCGGGCCCGGGCTCGCCCCGCCGATGACGACGGTGGAGGAGAGGCGAAGGTTGCGGCCGTAGCGCTTGACGCTGTCGGCGACCTGGGTCGCCAGTTCCCGCGTCGGCACCAGGATCAGCGCGCGGCAGGTCTTCGGCCGCGGACGGCCGATATCGGCGGCGGCCAGTTGGCTCAGGAG
>CAYNIS010000670.1:604-1666 GCA_964397055.1 uncultured Rhodospirillaceae bacterium
AGGAGAGGGAGGACGAAGGCAGCGGTCTTGCCGGTGCCGGTCTGGGCGATGCCGACGACGTCCTGACCGTCCAGCAGGGCCGGGATGGCGGCGGCCTGGATCGGGGTCGGCGTCTCGTAGCCCTCGGCGGCGACGGCATGGAGGACAGGCTCGGCAAGGCCGAGGGGGTCGAAATGGGTCAAGGAAGACCTTTCCAAAACAGACCGGGCCCGGGTGCCGCCATGGCACCGGGAATCGGGACCCGGTCGGGTCCAACAGGAATGCGGATTGCGTAGATCAGCCGCGGGGGCGGGAGCGCGGCTGATGCCCGGCGCCGGAAGGGCGGGGCTGGCACGCTCTGAAGTGGCGGAAACCAGGACACCGCCAACGGCAAGCCGTTCTCTACGCGCGGTGCGAACGAGGCGAGTAAGCCCATAGATCCTGCGGAAATGCAAGGAACTTGCGCCCCGCCCCCGGCAGGTCAGCCCTGCTTTAGCCGACCATGGCGGGCCATGACGTCCAGCAGTGCCGCGGTATCGATGCCCGCGCAGACGAGGCCGGCCGGCTTGACCGTCGGCACGTCCTCCCCCTGCACGATCGCGTTCACCACCGCCTCCTCCACCGCTTCGACCGCGGCGAGGTAGAGCGGGTCCGCATGGGCCTGGTTGAAGACCGTGGCCGTTGCCAGCGCCGGGGCGGCATCCGGCATCGGCCCCATGTCCGCGGTCGAGAAGGCGAGGAAGATGTCGCCGGAGCTGTCGCCGCCCGGGGTGCCGCCGCGGCCGGTTCCGATCGCTGCCCGGCGGGCCAGGTGGCGCAGGGTGAGCGGGCCGAGCGGGGCGTCGGTGGCGAGGATCACGATGATCGACCCGGCTTCCCTGTCTTTCAGACGACGATCGGCCAGGTGGCGTCCGACCGGCACGCCCAGCACCTGCAGCCACGGGCGGGTGCCGTGGTTGGCCTGGACGAGGGCGGCCACAGTGAATGTCTCACCGCCGATCCCGACAAGGCGCGAGGCCGCACCGGTGCCGCCCTTGAACTCATAGGCGATCATGCCGTTGCCGCCGCCGACCTAGCCCTCGG
>CAYNIS010000671.1:0-1660 GCA_964397055.1 uncultured Rhodospirillaceae bacterium
CGGGTCCCTGGCGCCGCCGGGAGCCGTCGCCGCGACGGCGATCGCCATCGCGCTTTGGCTGATTGCCGCGGTCATGGCCAGCCGGGTTGTCAACATCCTGGTCTGGAACCGTGTCGTCGCCGCCATGATGGGCCGGCCGGTCCCGCGCCTGCTGAAGGACGCGACCTTCGTCGTGATCCTGCTGATCGCGATATCCGGCATCATCGGCTTCGTTTTCGAGCAATCGGTGTTCGGCCTGTGGGCGTCGACCTCCGCCGTCGGTGTCGTGGTCGGCTTCGCGCTTCGAACCATGATCCTCGATGCGTTCTCCGGCCTCGCCCTCAACCTCGACCGCTCGATCGAAATCGGCGACTGGGTCAGCTTCGAGAACCGTCAGGTCTCGACCATGCGGGTATTCGGCCAGGTCACCCAGATCAACTGGCGCCATACCCGGATCGAAACGACGTCGCGCACGGTCATCATCATCCCCAACGGCATTCTCGGGGCGGTGTCCCTGACCAACCATTCGCGGCCCCACGATCTCGCCCGCTACGAATGGTCGGTCAAGCTCGATCCGGACGTGCAGACGATGCGGGCGATCCGGGTCCTGCATGCCGGCGTGCTGTTGGCCTGCGGGCGCGACGGCCTGCTGCGCGACCCGGGCCCGCAAATCCTGGTCAACGATGTCGACGGCAGCGGTGTCACCTATCTCGTGCGCTTCTGGGTCCGGGTCACCGGCGACCCCTATGCCAAGGCGCGGGCTCAACTGGTCGCCAGCGTCATCCGCCAGCTCCGCATCCACGGCATCGCGCTCGCGACCGACCGGGAGCAGCACGTCGTCACCCGCACCGACGAGTTCTCGCGGCCCTTGAGCGACAACGAGCTGAAGGCCCGGGTCATCCTGCAGAACTTGGTCTTCGGTGACATCCTCTCGCCGGAGGAGGTGGCCCGCCTGGCGGAAAACACCAAGCGCCTCGACTATGCGGCCGGTGACGTGATCATCAAGCAGGGTGACAAGGGCGGCACGCTGATGCTGCTGGCCGAGGGCCTGGCCGAGGTCTCGATCAAGGTCGGCGACCCGGGCGAGCATGTCCCGATCAGCCAGCTGGGTGCCGCCGATCTGTTCGGCGAGATGGGCCTGTTGTTGGACGAGCCGCGCATGGCGACGGTGACGGCGCTGACCCCGGCGTCGGTCCTGCAGATCACCGCGGCGGCCTTCAACGATCTCGTGCGGGCCCATCCGGAGATCGGCGAGCGGCTGTTGCAGATGATGCTGAGCCGGAGGTTCGAGGTCTTCGACGCGCTGATGGACCGTCCGCACCTGCACGGCGAAAGCCTGGCGAGCGAGCAGACCGACAAGGTCATTGATCGCCTGCGCGGGTTCTTCCGTGGGCTGGTGACGCGCAAGGGGCCGGAGGCGGAGACCGTCGCCAAGCGCTGATCCGGCCCTCTCGCGCAGGCGCGATGGTCAAATGCGCCGGCCTGCTGCTAACATGGCTAAACAACAGGCGGCGCCGTTTCGGCGTTCTGCGAGCCCGTCATCCGGGGGTGTCATGGTTCCGCTCCTCTTGACCCTTCTTCTCGCGGTCGCGCTCTACCTTGTCGGATCGCAGGTTCGCTCCGGGCTCGGCGGCGGCCGGACGGCCGAGGGCCAAGCGCGGAGGCCAAGGGGCGGGATGAC
>CAYNIS010000672.1:0-1652 GCA_964397055.1 uncultured Rhodospirillaceae bacterium
GACCGCGTGGAAGCGCAGGATGTCCTTGCCCACCATGTGCAGGTCGGCCGGCCAGTAGTGCAGGGTCAGCGTGCCCTCCCCGTCCGCGGGATAGCCGAGGGCCGAGAGGTAGTTGGTGAGCGCGTCGAGCCAGACATACATGACATGGCTGTCGTCGCCCGGCACCTTGACCCCCCAGTCGAAGGTCGTGCGGCTGACCGACAGGTCGTGGAGGCCGCCCTTGACGAAGCTCATCACCTCGTTCCGGCGGGAGGACGGTCCGATGAAGTCGGGGTTGGCCTCGTAGTGGTCGAGAAGGGCCTGCTGCCAGGCGGAAAGCCTGAAGAAGTAGCTCGGCTCCTCGACCCACTCGCAGATCGCCCCGGTCGGCGCCAGCTTGCGGCCGTCATCGGTCGTCGACAGCTCGTCCTCGGTGAAGAACTGCTCGTCCCGGACCGAATACCAGCCGGAGTAACCGCCGAGGTAGATGTTCCCGGACGCCACCAGCGCATTCCAGATCGCCTGGCAGGCGGCCATGTGGCGGGGCTCTGTCGTGCGGATGAAGTCGTCGTTGGACAGATCGAGCAGGCCGGTCAGGCCGCGGAAGCTTTCCGACACCCGGTCGGTGAACGCCTGCGGGTCGACGCCGGCATCGGCGGCCGACTTCTGCACCTTCTGCCCGTGTTCGTCGGTGCCGGTCAGAAAGCGGACGTCGAAGCCGTCGAGGCGCTTGAACCGGGCCATCACATCGCAGGCGATCGAGGTATAGGCGTGACCCAGATGGGGCACGTCGTTCACGTAGTAGATCGGCGTGGTGATGTAGAAGGTCGGGCGCTCGGGTGCCATCAACGGGCCTCTAGGGAGACTGGGTCGCCGGCGACCGGATCACACGGCAACGGTTCGTCGGGCCGCGGCGTCCCCGATGCCGATGAAGGCCGCGAGGACCGCCTGTTTCCGATCGAGATTGGCGCGGTCGGCGGCCTGGAAAAGCTCGGCCGTGTTCTCCCACAGCGTCAGAAGCCGATCAAGGCCGGCCCCCTCCACCAGACGGGACGCTGCCATGGCCTCGCCGGGCACCACGTCGCCGCCGACGTCACCACGGGCGGCGAGGCGCGCGACCCTCGACAACCACCACGGCAGCAGCGTCGACAGCAGCCGGAAGTCGCCCTGCCCGCGCGTGCCGGCCATGCGGTCGCCGAAGGCGTGGACGGCGACCAGATCGAGCTGCGGCAGACCGGCCAGCAGCGCCACGACCTCCGCCATGAGGTCCAGCCCGCCACCGTCGACGAGGGCGAGCGTGCGCCCGATCGACCCTTCGCCCAGGGCGGCGAGCCCGCGGGCGGCGTCAGGATCGGTTCCCGGGCGATACCGGTCCAGAAGATCGACGACCACCGGGTCCGGCAGGGGATCGAGCACCAGGCGGCGACATCGCGAGCGGATCGTCGGCAACAGCGCCCCGGGCCGATCCGCGGTCATGATCAGGACCGCGGCCGGCGGCGGCTCTTCCAGGATCTTTAGGATCGCGTTCTGCGACGCCGCGTTCATGGTGTCGACGCCATCGACCACGACGACGCGCCATCCGCCCTCGGCCGCGGTGAGGCGCAGGAAAGGCTCGATCCGGCGTGCCTCCGCGACCAGGATGCCGTCCTTGCCGTCCTTGCCGTCCTCGCGCG
>CAYNIS010000673.1:0-1648 GCA_964397055.1 uncultured Rhodospirillaceae bacterium
GTTCGAGGTGGTAGGCGCGCCGCGAGGTGGTGATGATGAGGTTGGTGCGCAGGCCTGACTGGATGGGTTTGACCAGGATATGGACCTGGGCGTCCTCGCCCGTGCCCGAGACCGTATCGCCGAGGACCCAGCGCACGGTGTCACCGGCCGAGACCGACATCAGCTGTTCGCCGGGCTCAAGCGCAATGTCGGTGACCTGATCGGGCGCGCAATAGACCTGGTAGAGCGCCCCGTTTGCATAGGGGTAGATCTGGATCGCGTTCATGTAGTTGTCGGGGTGGGGCTGGATGGCGGCAGAGGCATTCGCCGCATCGATCGCCTGGTCGGGCCGCACCGGGGGCCCGGCGCTTTCACGCGCGGGGATGGGGCGCAGCTGGCCCGGCATGGTCGTCGGTGCATAGGTCCGGTAGACCACGCGCTCGGGCGCGGCATCGCCTTCCGCCTCGCCGCCTTCGCCGAGATAGACCGCCTCGAAGAACTCCTCCTCGTCGAGGACGATGTCAGGCCCCTTCTGGTGGAACGGGTTGGTTTCGCAGGCGCCGAGCGCAGCCAGCGCAAGGCAGGTGGAGATCAGGCGAAGTTTCATGGGAACACCTCCTTTCAGGTGAGGTCTTTCGACCAGTTGATGCCGTGGACGTAGAGTCCGAGCGGATTGCGGTGGAGCGTGTCGGCGTCCCGGGGCGGGTCGAGCACGACCGAGAGCGTTGCGGTCCAGGTTTCGCGGGAGATTTCAGCGCCGTTTCGGTAGGCAATCTCGCGCCAGCGGACTGTGAAACTGTCGCCCGAGGAGCGCACCACGCTTGTGACCTCGACGGCGACGGAGCGCGATCCCACCTCGGCAAAGGGGTCATGCTCGCGGGCATAATCATTGAGCGTCATCGCCGCGCGGTCGGTGGCGTAGTCATAGGCGACCAGCCAGTTCTGGCGGACCACGACCGGGTCGATGGACACCCCGCGCGTGTTGCGGATGAAACCTGCCAGGTGGAAGGCGATCTGGGCGTCGGTCGGCTCGTAGGCCTCCACTGCCGGGCTGACCGCGCGCACCGCGCCATCACTTGTCAGCTCAACGACATAGGGCGTCACGAAGGACTGGGTCGAGCGCCAGACAAGCCCGCCCGCAAGCACGAAAGAGAGAGCGAGCGAGCCAAGCGCTGCAATGCGCCAGTTCTTCGCCTGGACGCGGGCCGAACCGATCCGGTCGTCCCAGACCTGCGCGGCGCGCTGGTAGGGCGTCACCGGCTGCGGGGTGTCGTCATAATGGTTGGTGCTGCGTTTCCAGATCATGTCGCTTACTCCTCATCTTTCAGGCGAGGGCTTTCGCCGCCGCCCGGCCTGTCGCCATCGCGCACGGCCGAGGCTGCGGCCATTCCGGCATCGCGGACCGTCTGGCTGGCCCTGATCCTGCGGGCCCAGTCGGGCGCGCCCGTGTCATTGGCGGCAGGGCCGGGCGGAGCCGCGCCCGTGGCATCAGTCGCTTGTGCATCCGCAGGGGCCGACACGGCGAACACCCCCAAGAGCCCCAGCGCCAGAACCTGCATCATCCCAGAAAGTCGCATCAAACGTCCTCGAACACCCCGGGGATGGATTGCGGCGCGCGGCTGAGCCAGTCCGGCGTGATCCAGGACTACCTCGCCGAGAAGACGGGCAA
>CAYNIS010000674.1:0-1648 GCA_964397055.1 uncultured Rhodospirillaceae bacterium
CGACGAAGGCCGCGCGCAGCGCCACCTCGGTCTTGCCGAAGCCGACATCGCCGCACACCAGCCGGTCCATCGGCCGGCCCTTTTCCAGGTCGACCAGGACGTCGTCGATGGCGTTCGACTGGTCCTCCGTCTCCGTGTAGGGAAACCGGGCGGCGAATTCCTGGTAGTTGGTCTGGGCGGTCTCGACCTTCGCGGCGTCGCGCACCTCCCGCAAGGCGGCGGTCTTCAGAAGCTGGTCGGCGATGTCGAACAGGCGCTTCTTGACCCGGGCCTTGCGCGCCTGCCAGCCGGCGCCGCCGAGCTTGTCGAGCTGGACATTGGCGGCGTCGGAGCCGAAGCGCGACAGGACCTCGATGTTCTCGACCGGCAGGAACAGCTTGTCGCCGCCGTCGTACACCAGGCGCAGGCAGTCATGCGCCGCCCCCGACACCTCCAGCGTTTCGAGGCCGGTGAACTGGCCGATGCCGTGGTCGACATGGACGACGATGTCGCCCTCGTTGAGGCTCGACGCCTCCAGGATGACGTTCTGGGAGCGCCGCTTGCGCCGGGTCGAGCGGGCGAGCCGGTCGCCCAGGATGTCCTGTTCGGTGACGATCGCGATGTCGCTGGCAACAAAGCCGTTCTCGAGGGCGAGGACGGTCAGGCCGACGGCCCCGTCGGCGAGACCCTTGAGGCCGGCGAGGTCGTCGATGAGTACCAGATCGTCGATGCCATGTTCGGCGAGCACCGTCCTCAGCCGGTCCCGGCTGCCCCGGCTATAGGACGCGATGGCGATGCGCCGGCCGCCGGATCCGAGGATGCCCAGGTGATCGAACACGGCATCGAAGACGTTGACGTCGGGCCGCGCACGGGCATCGGCGAAGTCACGCCCGCGGGTCGCCGCACCGTCGATCGTCGTCTCCGCCGCCTCGGTCTCGACATCCACCGCCGCGAACGGCGACAGGACGGCCGTGGCGCGGGTGCTGAGGCGCGCCTGCCACTCCTCCTCGGCAAGATAGAGTTCGCCCGGCGGCAGTGCCTTGTAGGCCTCTCCACCCGCGGCCTTCGCGGCCCCGGCCAGGTCCACGCGGGCCTGGTAGAAATCGGCGATCTGTTCCAGCCGGTCGCCGATCGCCTCCTCCGCGCGCGGGTCGAGGGTGACCGCGGCATCGGGAAGGAAGTCGAAGAGGGTCACCAGCCGCCCGTGAAAGAGCGGCAGCCAGTGTTCCATGCCGCCGTGCCGGCGACCGGCGGAGACCGCCTCGTAAAGCGGGTCGTCGGACAGGACCGCGCCGAAGCGTTCCCGATAGCCGGCCCGGAAGCGCTGGATCGAGGCCTCGTCCAGGGCGAATTCGGCGACCGGGCGCAGCATCACCGCATCGCGGTTGCCGGTGGTGCGCTGGGACATCGGGTCGAAGACGCGGATCGCCTCGACCTCGTCGCCGAAAAGGTCGAGCCGGAACGGCTCCTCCGCCCCGGCCGGGAAGACGTCGACAATGCCGCCGCGCAGCGCGAACTCGCCGGGCTCGCGCACCGTTTCGGTGCGGACAGAGCCCTGGCGCGCGGCGAAGGTGGTGAGCGCTTCGATGTCGATCAGGCCGCCGACTTCCAGCGACAGGCTGGCTTCGGCCAGGCTCTCCGGCGGGCTGAGGCGCTGGAGGATGCCGTT
>CAYNIS010000675.1:0-1638 GCA_964397055.1 uncultured Rhodospirillaceae bacterium
GCTCATGGGCAGCGAGGGGGCGGCCGCGAGCGCGTACTTCCCGGCGCTGGCCAGCATCTTCCCGCCGTCGCTCGGCTTTGTCGGGCGCCGGATAACGGCGGCCGCCGGTTAGGCCCGGAACAACGGCAGCCGAAGCAGCAGGCGGGCGCCGCCATCGGGGGCGTCCTCGATCGCGACGGTGCCGCCATGCGCCTCCATCAGGCTGCGCACGACGGCGAGGCCGAGACCTGCGCCCCCGGTTCGCCGCGCGCGGGAGCTCTCATTGCGGGTGAACGGTTCCAGGAGAAGCTGGCGCCGATCGGCGGGGATGCCCGGCCCGGCGTCGTCGACGGTGATGACGGCATCCCGGCCGGCGACGCGCACGGCAATGCTGGCACGCCCGCCATAGCGCAGCGCGTTATCGATCAGGTTCGCCAGGATCCGCCGCAGGGCCAGGCGATCGCCGATAACGCGCGCATCTTGCGCACCCTGGTCGATCGCGATGTCGATCGGCGCGCCGCCCGCCTGACGGTCGGCGACCTCAGCACGGGCAAACGGGGCGAGGTCGATCAATTCCTCGTCCAGTTCGTTTGCGCCGGCACGGCTGGCCAGGAGGGCATCGTCCATCAGGGCGATCATGTCGCTGATGTCGATCGCGGCCCGCGCGCGCTCTTCCGCATCGGCGATCTTGTCGACCCTCAGCCTCAGGCGGGTCGCGAAGGTGCGAAGGTCATGCTGGATGCCGCCGACCAGGGCCATGCGTGCACGGATCAGGGTCGAGACCCGCTGATGGAGGCGTTCGAACGCCGAAACCAGCGACTGGACCTCTGGCGAGCGGGCCTTGATCTCCGGCAATCCCGGCGGGTCGCCGGCCGAGGGATCCACGCTGTCGACGGCCGAGGCGAGCCGGGTGAGCGGGCGGAACTCGCGGTGCAGGAAGATCAGGGCGACCACCGCGAACAGGAGGCCGACGAGGCCGGGGGCGAGGCCGACCGGCAGGCCGAAGGGGACGACCACCACGACCGTCTCGGTGGTGACGACCAGCGTCTCGCCGGTCGCGAGGCGTAGCCGGAATTCGAGCGCATTGAGCGCGCTTGCGAAGGGGCCGCCGAATCCGGACCTCCGTTCCAGCGGCCTGATGGCCAGTGGCCGGTCCGCCATTGCCTCGGCGAAGGCATCGAGCGTCATCTGGTCGAAGAACCAGAGCGTAGGGAAATCCGAAGCCGACAGGCGCACGGGCTCGTCCCAGCCCGGTTCATCCCAGCCCGGCTCGACCCAGACGGCAAGCTGCGGTGTCCTCACGGCCGCCAGAACCTCGGCCCGCTCCGCAACCGGGGTGCGCTCCATCAGCCTGGCCAATGCCTGGAGGCGCCGGGGCGCGGGCAGCAGGGCCGTCTGCTCCATCCCGCGGACCAGATAGGCAGCGGCGATCACCGTCAGCCACAGCGCGAACAGGGTCAGGATCACGATGAGAGCCACCCGGGCACGCAGGCTGAGCCGGATCATCACGGCACGGCCCTCACCGTTTCCGTGAAGAGATAGCCGCCGTTCCGGACGGTGCTGATAAGTTCGACGCCCGGGCTGGCCGCGCCGAGTTTGCGGCGCAGGCGCGAGACCAGCATGTCGACCGTCCGGTCGAATGGCTCCGCGCCGCGGCCG
>CAYNIS010000676.1:0-1635 GCA_964397055.1 uncultured Rhodospirillaceae bacterium
AGGTGCGCGACGTGCACCCGACGCACTATGGCCGCATCTGCCCGATCGAAACGCCGGAGGGGCCGAATATCGGCCTCATCAACAGCCTCGCGACCTATGCCCGGGTGAACCAGTACGGCTTCATCGAGGGGCCGTATCGCCGCGTGGTCGATGCCGTCCTGTGGTCGGTCGGCCAGGAACCGGTGGCGCACGTGCCGGAAGATGCCATCGTCGCCGACTACCTTGCGACCGAACCCTATGACTTCATGCCCCATCTCGGCAGCCGCGTGATCCTGTCCAAGGTCGCGACCGCCCGGCGCGGGGCGGAGGTGATGGAGCAGCCGACGGTTGCCATCGAGTACTGTGCGACCCCGTACCGGAGGGTCGTCGACGGGCGTGTCACCGGCCATGCCGTGGCCTACAGCGACATCGACGAGCAGGCCTTCCTGATCGCCGACCCGCTGACCCACGTCGTCGCCGGCAAGCTGGTCGACCAGACCGTTCGCGCCCGCCGCGACGGCCACCTGTCCCGGGTCCGGCCCGTCGAGGTCCAGCTGATCGCCAACTCCTTCCGCACGGTCGAGAAGGGTGTCGTCACCGGTGACCCGGTGCACCTGGCGGCCGGCGACCTCGAGGGCAAGACGGTCGCCCCGTCGGACGCGTATCTCAAGGACAACGGCAGCTTCGTCGACAAGAAGGTCGCCTGCTGGAAGGACGGCAAGCCGGTCGAAGTGGCGCCGAAGGACATCGACCTGATCGCCGTGTTCGCCGCGCCGTACCGCAAGGTCGAGGGCGGGCGCGTCCACGATCTGGAGGTCTGGTTCGGCCAGGAGGCGCTGGCCGGCCAGGCGATCGTCGCGTCGACCGCCCATCTCGACAGCGAGGGCAACATCACCGGCGACAAGGTGCCGGCCCTGCGTGACGGGGTCCCGGTCCAGGTCGCCCCGGCCGAGGTCACTCTCATGGCCGGCTACTACTACCGCCTGCTCCACAACGTGGTCAGCCAGGAAGTCACCTACATGGCGGCGATGAGCGAGGGCGAATACACCATCGCCCAGGCCAACGCCGAACTGGACGAGCAGGGCCGTTTCCGGGCGGAGCTGGTCTCCTGCCGCGCCCATGGCGACAACCTGATGGCCCGGCCGGAGATGATCGACTACATCGACGTCTCGCCGAAGCAGATCGTGTCGGTGGCGGCAGCCCTGATCCCGTTCCTGGAGAACGACGACGCCAACCGGGCGCTGATGGGATCG
This sequence comes from uncultured Rhodospirillaceae bacterium, assembly GCA_964397055.1. Lineage (GTDB taxonomy): Bacteria > Pseudomonadota > Alphaproteobacteria > CAYNIS01 > CAYNIS01 > CAYNIS01. Next base: position 1,233 of record CAYNIS010000676.1, read on the forward strand.
AACATGCAGCGTCAGGCGGTGCCGCTCCTGCGCGCCGATGCGCCGCTGGTCGGCACCGGCATGGAGGCGACGGTGGCCCGCGACAGTGGGGCTGCCATCACCGCGCGGCGCACCGGCGTCGTCGACCAGGTCGATGCGACCCGCATCGTGATCCGGGCGACCGAGGATGCCGACAGTGCGGCGCCAGCGGTCGACATCTACAAGCTGAGGAAGTTCCAGCGGTCGAACCAGAACACCTGCATCACCCAGCGCCCGCTGGTGCGCGTCGGCGACTACCTGAAGGCGGGCGAGATCATCGCCGACGGGCCGTCGACGCAGTTCGGCGAGCTCGCCCTGGGCCGCAACGTCTTGTGCGCGTTCATGCCGTGGAACGGCTACAACTTCGAGGACTCGATCCTGATCT
>CAYNIS010000677.1:0-1634 GCA_964397055.1 uncultured Rhodospirillaceae bacterium
TCCCTGCCGGTCCACATGACAGCGGCGTGCCTCGCCCTCCTCCTGTTGCCGCTGATGATGGTATCCGGCTGGCGCCGTCGGCAGGGGCCGCACCGGCTGATCGGCCGGGCCTATGGGCTCCTCGTCCTGCCGGCGGCGATTGCCGCGGTTCCGGTCGCCCTCGCCTCCCCGGTCGAACCTTGGGCCGGCCTCGGCTTTGTCGTCCAGGCACATCTATGGGTCGGGACCCTGGCGCTCGGTGTCGCCGCCATCCGTCGGGGAGACATGGCCGGCCACCGACGCTGGATGCTGCGCCACGCCGCCCTCACCTATGCCGCGGTCAGCCTGCGCGCGCTCCAGCTCCCGGCGCTGGCCAGCGGCCTCGATCCCGGTTCAGCCTATGTCACGATTGCCTGGGGATCGTGGTTGGGCAACCTCGCCGTCGCGGAGGCTTGGCTCCGGTTCAGGACACCGGGCCGGCGCTACAGCCCGGTCCCGGATCATCGGTGCGCACCATCGTGCTGTGGAACATGATCACCCGGCGCATCATCGGGTTGCCCGCGCTGCGCCCCACGACGACCAGACGCTCGACCGGCGTGCCCGGTCGCCAGGCCGAGGGCACAGGCGAACTGCCGACCGGGGCGATCGAAACGCCGCCGTATGCCTGGGGCGGCAGGCTCAAGCTGCCACCGCCCCAGTGATCGCCGCGCCATCGGTAGCCTTCGAAAGCCACGGTGTTGCACGCTTCGGACAGGCCCGTCGGCACTTCCGGCTGCCAGCCGGCATGGGTCCCGCACAGGCTGCCGTCGCCACAGTCATGCAGGCGCAGGACGATGCCCTGGTGCTCGAACCGCCAGAGACCGGCGACGCTGGCGACGTCCTGGGCTGCCGCCGGGCCGCCGGCGACGAAGACGCCGATCAGGGCAACAAGACCAAGACGCATGCCGCCCTCCCCGCTTCGATGGGTCCGTATCGGCCGCCCTGCGACAGGCTGCCGGCCTCGCTACAGGCAGCCGGGCTGGCTACAGCCTGCCGGGCTGGCCTGAAGCTAAAGCGTGCCGGCGAAGGCGCCGCCGTCCATGACCAGGTTCTGGCCAGCCATGAAGCCCGCGTAATCTGAACAAAGAAAGGCACAGGCCGCCCCGAACTCGTCCGGGTCGCCGAACCGGCCCGACGGGTTCAAGCTACGCCGGAAATCCTTCTCCTCCTCGATCGACCGGTTCGCCGCACGGGCACCGGCGGCCATGGTGCCGATGAGGCGGTCGGTCTCGAACGGGCCGGGGAGCAGGTTGTTGATCGCCACGTTGTGCTTGATGACCTCCCGCGAGAGGCCGGCGACGAAGCCGGTGAGACCGGCCCGCGCCCCGTTCGACAGGCCGAGGATCGGGATCGGCGCCTTCACCGCGGCCGACGTGATGTTGACGATGCGGCCCCAGCGCCGCTCGATCATGCCGTCGACCACCGCCTTCATCATGAAGATCGCGCCCAGCATGTTGGCGTCGAGCGCCTTGATCCAGTCGTCGCGGTCCCAGTCGCGGAAGTTGCCGGGCGGCGGGCCGCCGCAGTTGTTGACCAGGATGTCCGGCGCCGGGCACGCCTCCAGCACCGCCGCCCGGCCCTCGTCGGTCGCAACGTCGGCGGCGATGTGCTTCACC
>CAYNIS010000678.1:0-1627 GCA_964397055.1 uncultured Rhodospirillaceae bacterium
GCCGGGGCGGCGGGTACGGGCTCAGAAGGTGTCCGGGGCCGGGCATCGCGGATCCGGCGCCATGCCCGGACGTTCCTGTTGTGATCGGCGAGCGTGCGGGCGAAGGCGTGGCCGCCGGTGCCGTCGGCGACGAAGTAGAGGTACTCGTGGCTGTCGGGGTTGGCGGTGGCCTCAAGCGCGGCGCGGCCGGGATTGGCGATCGGTCCCGGGGGCAGTCCACGGTTCTGGTAGGTGTTGTAGGGATGCTCGACCGCCCAGTCGGACCGGAACAGCTGGCGGCCGAGCGGCCGGCGACCCTCGGTCAGGGCGAAGATCACCGTCGGGTCGGACTGGAGCGGCATTCCGATCCTGAGCCGGTTGACGAACACCGCCGCCACCTTGGCGCGTTCGGCACCGACGCCGGTCTCCTTCTCGACGATGGAGGCAAGGGTGACGAGATCCTCCGGCGTTTCGATCGGCAGGTCGGGGGCCCGGCGTTCCCAGATCTCCGCGACCGCCTCGTCGAGGGCCGTTTGCATGCGGGCCAAGACCGCGCTCCGGTCCTCACCGGTCACCACGGCATAGGTCTCCGGCAGGACGGTGCCCTCCGCCGGGATTTCCGCGATCTCCCCGACGAGGTCCGGCGCCTCGTTCACGATCGCGATGATCTGGGTCGAGGTCAGCCCCTCGGGCACGGTCACGAAGCGGCTGACCGGGGCGGCATCCCGCAGGATGTCGACCGCGCCGAAGAGGCTGATGTTGGCCGGGAAGGCGAACTCCCCCGCCTGCAGCGACCTGTCGGCCTGCTTCAACCACAGGGCAACACGGAACCAGCCGGGCTCGTCGATCACCCCGGCGTCCGTCAGGCGATCGGTGATCGTGGCGACATCATCGCCGGACATCACCACGACGGTGGTCTCGGCCTCCAGCGGGCCGTCGCCCATCAGCGCCTGGAAGACGCCGTTGACGCCGAGGATGACACCGGCGGTGGCCGCGAAGAGGAAGGCGAACAGGGCAAGAAAGCCACGCATCCTTGCACACCCGCCGGCGGCGGCCCCTCTCGGTTCAGCTGTCTAGTTGACCAGCTCTCGGAAGATCACGGTGGCGTTGGTGCCGCCGAAGCCGAAGGAGTTGGACATCGCCGTCCTGACCTGCCGCTCCTTTGCCTGAAGCGGCACCAGGTCGATGCCGAAGCAGCCCTCCCCGATGTTTTCGAGGTTGAGCGTCGGCGGCACCGCGTTGTCGCGAATCGCCATGATCGAGAAGATCGCCTCGGCCGCGCCGGCCGCGCCCAGAAGGTGGCCGATCGCCGATTTGGTCGACGACATCGAGACGTTGTCGACGGCATTGCCGAACAGGCGCTTGACCGCTCCGACCTCGATCTCGTCGCCGAGCGGGGTCGAGGTGCCGTGGGCATTGATGTAGTCGATGTCGTCCGGCCCGAGGCCGGCGCGCTTCAACGCCGCCTTCATGGCCCGGAAGCCGCCGTTGCCGTCCGCCGCCGGGGCGGTGATGTGGTGGGCGTCGCCGGACATGCCGTAGCCGATCACCTCGCCGTAGATCTTCGCCCCGCGCGCCTTCGCGTGTACGAGTTCCTCCAGCACGACGACACCCGCACCCTCGCCGATGACGATGCCGTCTCGGTCGC
>CAYNIS010000679.1:0-1611 GCA_964397055.1 uncultured Rhodospirillaceae bacterium
CAATGCCGCGGGCGACCCCCAGGTCGAATTCGACAACATCCCGGTGCGCTTCGTGCCCGACCGGGACGGCCGCGGCCTGGGCTTCGGCGGCATGGATATCCTGCCGCAGAACCGAACCGCGATCCTGGAGGCCGCCGAGCGCCGCAACCTGCGCCGGTCGGACCAGCAGATCGAACTGTGCGGCGTGCGCGTCAACCTGATCTGAGGCCGGCAGCGCATTCTGCCGCCAGACTGGAACAGTTTGGCGGTTCGGGAAATGCGCAACCTATTGAACTGACGCGCAAATCGTCGTCGCGGACTGATGAAGTCCGCGTCCGATTTGCGCTAGGCCTTGACGACCTTGTCGGCCGGCAGGCCGAGACGGGCGCAGGCGTTGCGCGTGTCCACAATGAGGGCTGCGTGGTCGACCACCAGGCGATAGTCGACGGCATCATGATCGGTCGCGATCAGGACCGCGTCGTGGCCGGCCAGGGCCTCCGCCGTCAGATCGACCGAGCGGCGGCCCGCCAGCGGCGCGTGTTCCCGGGTGGGGGGGATGGTGTCCACCCAGGGATCGTGGAAGGCGCAGGTGGCGCCTTGCCCTTCCAGCAACTCGATCAGACGCAGCGCCGGGCTCTCGCGCGTGTCGTCGACGTTCTTCTTGTAGGCGATGCCCAGCACCAGGATCCGGGCGCCTGACAGCCCGCGCCGGAAGCGCTGGTCCAGGGCATGGCGCAGCGCGTCGACGACCAGCCGCGGCATTCCCGTGTTGATCTCCCCAGCGAGTTCGATGAAGCGGGTGGAGATATCGTACTCGCGCGCCTTCCAGGTCAGGTAGAAGGGGTCGATCGGGATGCAGTGTCCTCCAAGACCCGGGCCCGGGTAGAACGGCATGTAGCCGAACGGCTTGGTCTTCGCCGCCTCCACCACCTCCCAGACGTCGATGCCCATGGCACCGAAGATCAGCTTCAACTCGTTGGCCAGGGCGATGTTGACCGCGCGGAAGATGTTCTCGGTCAGCTTCACCGCTTCCGCCGTCGCGGGCGTGGAGACCGGAACGGTCGAGACGACGAACCGACCGTAGAGCGCCAGCGCGAGGTCCAGCGCCGCGAGCCCGTCGCCGCCGACCACCTTGGGGATGCGGCTGGTCTGGAAGTCGATGTTGCCCGGGTCCTCGCGTTCCGGAGAGTAGGCGAGGTGGAAGTCCGCGCCGGCCTTGAGACCGCCGGTCTCCAGGATCGGTTTCAGGACGTCGGTCGTCGTGCCGGGAAATGTCGTCGACTCCAGAACCACCAGGGTTCCGGGGGTGAGGTGGGGGGCGATGGACCGCCCTGTTGCCTCGACGAACGACAGGTCGGGTTCCCGATGCCGGGTCAGCGGGGTCGGTACGCAGATCAGCACCGCGTCGGCGCCTGCGATGCCCGACGCCTCGGTCGTCGCCTCGAACCGGCCGGTGCCCAGCATCTCGGCGATGACGCCGTCGTCGAGCTGGCGGGTGTAGGAGCGCCCGGCATTGATACCGGCCACCTTCGGCGCGTCGATGTCGATCCCGACCACCGCGAAGCCGCCGTCGACCAGCGCGCGCGACAGCGGCAGGCCGACATAGCCGAGCCCGATGACCGCGACCCGCGC
>CAYNIS010000680.1:0-1608 GCA_964397055.1 uncultured Rhodospirillaceae bacterium
GAACATGGCGGTCACCCAGGAGGTCCGGGACGCGCTCGCCCGCTTCCGGGAGTCGGGCAAGCCCGCCTATGCCTTCGCCGACACCTTCGGAGAGCTCGGCGGGGCGACCAACAGCTACTTCCTGGCGACCGCGTTCGAGCAGATCTGGCTGCAGCCGGTCGGGCTGGTCGGGGCGACCGGCCTCGGTGCCGATGTGCCGTTCGCGCGCGAGCTTCTCGACATCGTCGGCATCGAGCCGGAGGTCGAACAGCGCGAGGAGTACAAGACCGCCTTCGACAGCTTTTCCGAATACGGCATGACCCCGGCATTCCGGGAGATGCTCGACGGCATGCTGGACAGCCTCTACCAGGAGATCGTCGACGGCATCGCTGCCGATCGCGGCATCGACCACGACACGGTTCGCGACCTGATCGACACCGCCCCGCACGTCGCCGACGACGCCCTCAATGCCGGGCTGATCGACCGGATCGGGTATTATGACGAGGTCATCGCCGCCGGACCGTTCGCCGACGCGACCGCGGTCGATCTCCTGGCCTATCTCGCCTCCGTCGGCATGCCGGAGGAGACCGGCCCGAACGTCGCGCTCGTCACCCTGGTCGGCCCGGTCCTGCGCGGCGACCCGGAGGTCGGCCTCCTCGACACCGACGGTTCCATCGCCGCCAACCGGGCGCGTCGGGTTCTGGAGCGCGCGGCGGAGGACCCGGATGTCGCCGGCGTCATCCTGCGCATCGACAGCCCGGGCGGCACCATCGCCGGGTCGGAAATGGTGCGCCGGGGGGTCGAACTGGTGCGCGCGCAGGACAAGCCGGTCGTGGTCTCCATGGCCTCCGCCGCCGCGTCCGGCGGCTACTGGATCGCGGTCGATGCCGACCGGATCGTCGCCCAGCCGACCACCATGACCGGGTCGATCGGCGTCATCGCCGGCAAGTTCTCGATCGAGCTTCTGTCGGAGGACTGGGGGGTCGCCTGGGAAAGCCTCGCCCGCGGCGACAATGCCGGGATGGCGTCGGCCGCGCGCACCATGACCGACGGCCAGCGGCAGAAGTTCTCCGACTTGATCGACCACGCCTATCTCTCGTTCCGCGAACGTGTCGCCCAGGGCCGCGGCATGGCGATCGACGCCGTGACCGCGCTTGCCAGGGGCCGGGTCTGGACCGGCCGCCAGGCCTTCGACAACGGGCTGGTCGATGCCCTCGGCGGGCTCGACATCGCGCGTGACGAGATGGCCCGCGAATTGGGCGAGGCGAGCGGGGCGAACATCGCGGTCGCCGCCTACCCGCCCCAGCGCTCCCCGATCGAACGGGCGATCGCCGTCGCCCTGGGCGAGGATCCGGATGGCATCCGGATCACCACCCGGCCGCGGTTCCCGGGCCTGGGCCAGGCCGGCCCGCTGTTCGAGATGCTGGGCGTGATCGCGGCGGAGCCGGGCAGCCGGCTGGCGGTGATGCCGCCGGTCGCGGTCGGCGGGCGGTGATCACGCCGGCTTTCGCGCGGCGATCAGGAATTCGACATTGCCGTCGGCCCCGGTGATCGGGCTTTCCGTGACCCCGGTCACCGCCCAGCCCTGATCCCCGGCCAGCCAGTCGCGGACCTTGGCGACCGTTGCTT
>CAYNIS010000681.1:0-1604 GCA_964397055.1 uncultured Rhodospirillaceae bacterium
GCCAAGACGGTCTGGCTCTATCGCGAGGGGCTGGCGCAGGCGGGGCTGGTCGAGGCGCTGTTCCGGCAGTTCGACGGGTATCTGGCGCGGCAGGGCTACATCGCGCGGGGCGGGCAGATCCTCGATGCGTCCATCGTGGCGGTGCCGAAGAACCACAACACACGCGATGAAAACAAGACCATCAAGGGCGGCGAGGTACCTGAGGACTGGGCCGACAAGCCCGCGAAACGATCACAGAAGGATACAGACGCGTGCTGGACGAAGAAGCACGGCAAGAGCCATTACGGCTACAAGAACCACGTCAAAGTGGACCGAAAGCACAAGCTGGTGCGCCGTTACCACGTGACGGAGGTCGTGTCGCGAAGTTGGTAGAAATTTGAAAGTGACGTAATCTCCGGGTGAACCAAACCCACCCAACCGGCGGCTGGCACCGCCATAGGAGAGTGAGGGCCGCAAGCCGCCACCGGTCCGAGGCGCGGCCCGAACGCCATGAACAAGACTACAGACACCAGCACGCTTTCGCTACTGGCCTGAGACGACGGCTTCGATCCGATCGAGGACCGGTTGCGGGCGAATATCCGCAGCACCATCGAGGCGGTTTTCAACGAAGAGCTGGACAGCTTTCTCGGCCGCCTGCGCTATGGGCGCACGCCACGGGCGGCGAAGGGATATCGCCATGGCCACCGGGATCGGCAGATCACCGGAACGTTCGGCACCGAGACGATCAGCGTGCCGCGCGCCCGTGTCGAGAACGAGGATGGCAAGGTGCGTGAATGGCGCTCGAAGGCGCTGCCGCGTTACCAGCGCCTGACGAAGCGGGCCGAGGCCCTGATCGCGTCGGTCTATCTCTCTGGCACCAACACACGGCGGGTGAAGCGCGCGCTGTTCGCGCTCTTCAAGGGGGCCGTCAGCAAGGATGTGGTCAGCCGGGCGTGGCGCAAGGTGAAGTCGGACTGGGACGCATGGTGCGCGCGCAGCCTCGCCGACGAGGATATCGTCCGCGCTCGCCATTGTCCTCGGACCAATCGCGGACAAAGGCTCGCTCCTCGACGGCACGGTCGTCAAGACGCGGATCGACAAAAAGGCCACGACCATCTCGGTTCTGGCGGCCATCGGCGTGCGCCGTGATGGGCAGAAGGTGCTGCTTTCCATCATGAGTGAGCGCGGATCAGAAAACGGCGTGGGGCGCCGTTTTCCCGCCGAACGGGCGGGGAGAGCACTGCATCGTGGCGCCAGTTTCTTGAAGACCTCGACGCCCGAGGGCTGAAGCGCCCCGAGTTCGTGATCGTCGCGCCAGAGGCGCGCGTCCCGCGCGACGGGGCCCCCGGGCTCGAAGCCGCGCTCGTGGCGCTCTGGGGCGACGACTTGGCCGTCCAGCGCTGCACCGTTCACAAGCACCGCAACCTGCTGGCCCATGCCCCCAAGCACATGCACGAGGAGCTGGGCGACGACTATCGTGACATGATCTACGCCGACACCGCGGTCGAGGTGGAGAAACGGCGCAAGGCATTCCTGCGCAAGTGGCGGCTGAAATGCAAGGCGGTCGCCGATAGCCTGGAGGAGGCCGGAGACAGGCTCTTCACCTTCACCCGGCTCGATCCGGC
>CAYNIS010000682.1:0-1604 GCA_964397055.1 uncultured Rhodospirillaceae bacterium
CCGGCCGCGGCCCCGGCCACCGCATGACCCAGGCTGCGCTGAAGCCAGCCCGGCATGGCGGTCAGAACCCCGGCTCGATCAAGGTGCCGGCCCCTTCCTCCGTGAAGACTTCCAGCAGCAGGGCGTGCGGGACCCGGCCGTCCAGGATGACGGCCGCATCGACACCCTGATCGACCGCCGACACGCAGGTTTCGATCTTCGGGATCATGCCGCCGGAAATGGTGCCGTCGAGCATGGCGGCACGCGCCTGCGACATGGAAAGCGACGGGATCAGGCTGCCGTCCTTGGCCAGGACACCGGGGACGTCGGTCAGCAGGAACAGGCGTTCGGCGCCGAGCGCGCCGGCGATGGCACCGGCCACGGTATCGGCGTTGATGTTGAAGGTGTCGCCGTTGCGGGACATGCCGATCGGGGCAATCACCGGGATCAGCTCGCTTTCGGTCATGAATTCGAGGATGTCGATATTGATCTCCTCGGGCTCGCCGACGAAGCCCAAGTCCAGGATCTTCTCGATATTGCTGTCCGGGTCGCGAGTAGTGCGCCGGACCTTGCGCGCGGTGATCAGGTTGCCGTCCTTGCCGCTGAGGCCGATGGCGCGGCCGCCCTGGGCGTTGATGTCAGCCACCAGCTGTTTGTTGATCGACCCGGCGAGCACCATTTCGACGATGTCGACCGCCGCCCGGTCGGTCACGCGCAGGCCGTCGACAAAGGTCGAGGGGATGTTCAGGCGTTCCAGCATCGCGCCGATCTGCGGGCCGCCGCCATGCACCACGACAGGGTTGATGCCGACCTGCTTCAGAAGGGCGACGTCACGCGCGAACAGGCGCCCGACATCGGCATCCCCCATGGCGTTGCCGCCGTATTTGATGACGAAGGTCGACCCGGCGTAGCGCCGCAGATACGGCATCGCTTCCGAAAGGGTACGGGCCTTTTGCATCAGATCGTCGCGCGTCGGCGACGTTCCGGCGGCGATGTCGGGCGAAGACGAGGTGGTCTGGTCGGACGGGGGCATCTGGCGGTGGCTTCGGCGAGCGGGCGGAATGGCAGGGTCGCGAACCGGACCCTACCCGATATCGCCGCCGGTAGGCCGCCTCGTTTTTCGCGGGACGGGCCTGCACGCACTGCTACTCGGCCGCCGCCTCGCCGGCGGCACTCGTATAGACGCTGGCGCACAGGCCGTCGGTGATCGCCCGGGCGATCGCGTCCATGGCCTGCTCGATCGCCGGCGTGAAGTCGGCCGCGGTGGCGATCGGTGCGGTGTCGCGCGCAGGCACGTCGCGCGTACTCGCGGCGGCCGGCGACGGCGCCCGGCCGACCACCTCCGCCCAGGACAGGGGCGGGTTGCCGCCATCGGCATCGCTCGGCGCGGCTGCCGCTGCGGGCGTCCTCGCCGGCTCCGGCTTGGCGCCTTCCGGTTTTGCGACCTCCGGCTTGGCGACCGCTGGCTTGGCCACCTCCGGCTTGACCACCGCGGGTTTCGGGGGCGGGGCCTTGGCAGCGGCCACCGCGGCATCGGTGGCCCTCGGTGCCTGGCGGGCGGCCGCCGGCGTGTCGACCTGTGGCTTCTCGACCGGCGGTTTGTCGAGGTCAGGTTCGGCGGTGGC
>CAYNIS010000683.1:0-1586 GCA_964397055.1 uncultured Rhodospirillaceae bacterium
GCGGCCGTCGGCGATGCGGTAGGTGCCGGCGGCGTGCCAGGTCATGCGGATGAACAGCGGGCCGTAGTGGCCGTAGTCCGCCGGCCACCAGTCCTGGCTTTCGGTCATCAGCGCGTGGATGTCCGCCTTGACCGCGTCGAGGTCGAGTTTCTTGAACTCCTCGGCGTAGTTGAACGCGTCGCCCATCGGGTCGCCGGCCGGCGGGTTCTGGTGCAGGATCTTGAGGTTGAGCTGGTTCGGCCACCAGTCCCGGTTGGACCGCACGCCGAAGCTCGTGTGCATCACCGGGCACTTGCCCACGTTATCTCCGTCCATGATTTCCTCCCTGGAGGGCGATTTGGCCCAAGGTTCGATCCGGTGCGCGGGCGCCGGCCCGTTCGCGTGTTTTCGTCCCGATGTGGCAGCGGGCTCGGGCCGGGTGTAGCAAACTGTCGCGATCAGCAGAAGTTGGATTTGCTGATCAGCGCAATAAGCTCAGCTGATGAACAACCTGACCCTGAAGCATCTGCGCTATTTCGAGGCGCTGGCGCGCCACGGCCATTTCGGCCGGGCGGCGGACGCCTGCGCGATCTCCCAGCCAGCCCTGTCGATGCAGATCCGCGACCTGGAGGAGACGCTGGGCACGCCGTTGATCGAACGCGCCCAGCGCAACATCCGGCTGACCGGCCTGGGGGAGGAGGTGGCGTCGCGCGCGCGCGACATCCTCCGCGCCGTCGACGAGCTCGCGGACCTTGCGGACGCCGCCCGCGACCGCCTGATCGGGCGACTGCGGCTCGGCATCATCCCGACCATTGCCCCCTATCTGCTGCCCGGTCTTCTGCGTGTCCTCACCGCGCGCCACGGCGAGCTCGACATCCAGGTGCGCGAAACCAGGACCCAGCACCTGATCGAGGAGCTGGCGGAAGGCGAGCTCGACGCCGCGATCCTCGCCCTCCCGATCGCCGAGCCGTCGCTGGTCGAGGTGCCGTTGTTCACCGAGGCGATGGTCCTGGTGCGCCCTTCGGCGGAAGCCGGGGAACCGGTGCCGACCGCCGACAGCCTGCGCCAGCGGCGCCTGCTGTTGCTGGAGGAGGGGCACTGTTTTCGCGATCAGGCCTTGAGCTTCTGCAACATCCAGGCGGGTCTCGCACGCCGCGGGCTCGACGGCAGCTCGTTATCGACGCTGGTGCAGATGGTGGGGGCGGGCATCGGGGTGACGCTGATCCCGGAAATGGCCGTGCCGGTGGAGGCCCGCTCGGCGGCGGTCGATGTCGTTCGCTTCGCTGCCCCCGAACCGGGACGGACGATCGGCATGGTCTGGCGACGGACCAGCCCGATGGACCGCCAGTTGCGGGACATCGGCGCCTTGATCGAGGAGCTTGGCACGACATCCCGCACTGGATTTGCGCTAGTGTGATGATCGAGAAGGTCGATCGCTCTGTCCGCGAGTTGGGTGCGACCTTCTCGATCTGAATCACACTCGCAACCCATTGAATCTAGTGTCCTTCTCGGTTCCGAAGTTCGCAAGCGCGCGGGTCACGCCCTGGCAGCGAACTTCGGAATCAGGACACTAGGCCGTGTGGACGAATTGACTCAGGTAGAGGTTT
>CAYNIS010000684.1:0-1585 GCA_964397055.1 uncultured Rhodospirillaceae bacterium
AGGCCGGTCTGCTTCATGCGCCGGAAGCAGGATTCGATGATCCAGCCGCCCTTGTAGCCCAGGGCGATGTCCTCGACAGACAGCGTGTCGTCATTGGTGATGACCACGACCTTGCCGTCGAACTTGCCGGCGGCCTTGATCTTCGCCTTGTCCAGTCGCGGTCGGCCGCGGGCATCCGTGGTCAGGTAACGGCCATGGCGCCGGGACGCCAGCAGGTCGCACGCGCCCTTGGGGTGGTCCTCGTCTCTCTCGGCCAAGCGTGCCAACTCTGCTTCGATCTCGACGAGCACCTGCTCGCGATGGCGGCGCTGACGCTCGGCTTCCGACGCGTTCAGGCAGACGACATACCGCTTGCGGCGTTCGCCCTCGCCGACCCAGACCTCCTTGGCCTGCAGCGTCTCGTTGATGTGCCGGTAGCGCCCGGGACGGGTGAGGACCTCGGTCTCAACGTCCTTCACCCTGCGCATCGGAACCGCCAGGATATAGCGGCCCAGGCCACGACTGAGCGCCGCCATGGTCTCGGCAGAATACATACCGGCGTCGCCCACGAAGACGCAGCGGCCCAGCCGCCAGGCTCTCAGGTCTTCCTTGACCTGGGCCACGGTGGTCACATCCGCCGTGTCCCCCGGCAACACCCAGGAGCGGACCGGCATGCCGTCGCGGGTCACCGCCAGGGCGATGATGACCTGCGGCTGGGTATCGCGCCCTTCCTTGCTGTGGCCCCGCCGGCGCACAGGGGCGAACAGACGGCCGGCCCAGGTCTGCTCATCCTCGTCGGCCTCGTCGATCTCGAAATAGACCGTCGTCGTGTCGTAGAAGATCAGGTCGACGTCGAGCTTGAACAGGTCCGCAGTGCGCAGGAAGACGGCGCGCTCGATCTCTTCGGCCCACAGGACCAGCAGATCAAGGGCGCGATAGAGTTGGTCGACGTTCAGCCCCTGCGCGTCCGGCATCCAGGCCACATCGGGCAACCAGCGCGCGGCGCAGGCCCGCTTCGACCCCGGCTCCTCCAGGCGGTTGGCCGCCATGGCGAACAGGGCGGCTTCGTGCGGCGCGGTCAGTCCGGCGCGGGTCATCACATCGCGCACGGCCGGCCCGATGCCCAGGTCCTCCCACAGGGCGCGGGCGACCAGAACCACGCCGTACTCATAGGCCGCTTCGATCTCGATCTCGGGCACATCGCCGCTGGCGTTCCGGCCACCATCAACCGCCGGGCCTTCATCCGCGTCCAAGACCCGGTTGATACTCCTGACCAGACGGGCCAGAGCGGCCCGGTCGACCTGGTCGGCGCGCCCGAACGTGTGGATGACGCGCGCCTCGGACCGGCGCGCCTCGGCGTTCCAGGTGTTCTGTGCCAGGGCGTAGTAGGAGACGGTGGAGCCGTCCCGGTTCCGGCGCTGCGTGACGCGTAGATACATGCCCAGAGCATGCTCGCGTTAACAAACGGCGTCAACGGGCAACTTAACATGTCGTGTGTCTAGGATTTTCGGCTTCGCCTGACCCCGGCGGACTTCGGAATCACGCGATATCAGTGGCTTGGCGGCGTCCCGCCCGCCCAAATGTGCCTATCGACCGCGAACACAGG
>CAYNIS010000685.1:0-1581 GCA_964397055.1 uncultured Rhodospirillaceae bacterium
CAGTCGGGCCAGCCGGGCATGTCGCAGGAGGCCGATAAGCTGCTTGACGACTTTCCCGCCTACCGGGCCGAGATGTTCGCCGACATCGGCCTCGCCTATCGCCTGCGCGCGGTTTTCGACGAGGAGGTGACGCCGCCCGATCTGGGCCTGCGCGGGACCGCCCAGGTCTACGGGGCGCAGGTGTCGTTGGCCTACTACCTCCTGCGCCGGCCGCTGGCGGTCCTGCGCCGCTGGGCGGGCCTTTGAGGGGGCGCCGCCGGTGAGTGCCGCTCCCCAGGCCCAGGCGCTGCCGCCCCTGCGCGAGGACATCGCGCTCATCCCCGGACCGCCGCTCGGCAACGGCCAGCCCACCTGGACCCTGCACGACCCGGCGGCCAATCGTTTCTTCCGGCTCGGCTGGTTCGAGGTCGAGGTCCTGCGCCGCTGGGGCCTCGGCGATCCCATGGAGATCGCGCGCGCGATCATGCGGGAAACCACGATCAGCGCGGATTCCGCGGCGGTCGAGAAGGTGCTCGCCTTCATCTCCCGCCAGGGCCTGGTCGTCGCCCAGGGGCCGGAGGCGCTCGGCCGCCTGATGGCGGAGGCCGCCCGCCGGCGCGACGCACGGGGGGTAAGTGCGGCCCTGCGCAGCTATCTCTTCATCCGCATCCCGCTGGCGCGGCCCGACCCGCTTTTGGCGTGGCTGGCGCCCCGGCTCGACTGGCTGTTCGGGCCGGTCGCCTTCTGGGCCACGGTCCTCGCCGGGCTCACCGGGCTCGTCCTGGTCATCCGCGAATGGGAACGGTTCCTCGCCACCGTCCCGGGCTTGTGGAACCTGTCGGGGGCCATCCTGCTCGGTGCCGCCTTCATCCTCTCCAAGCTGCTGCACGAGCTTGCCCACGCGGTCGTCGCCCGCCGGGCCGGTGCACGGGTGAGCGCCATGGGGGTCGCCCTCATGGTGCTCTGGCCGATCGCCTACACCGATGTCACCGATGCCTGGCGCCTCAAGGACCGGCGCGACCGGCTGGCCATCGCCGCCGCCGGCATGGCGGCGGAACTGTCGATCGCCGCCTGGGCCACGCTCGCCTGGGCGCTGACGCCGCCCGGAGCGTTGAACGGCGCGCTCTTCGTCCTGGCGACGGTGACCTGGAGCACCAGTCTGGCGGTCAATCTCAACCCCTTCATGCGGTTCGACGGCTATTTCCTGCTGTCGGACGCGATCGACCTGCCCAACCTTCAGGAACGCAGCTTCGCCATGGCGCGCTGGTGGCTGCGGTCGGTCATACTGGGCCTTGCCGACCCCCCGCCGGAGAGCTGGGCGCCGGCCCGTCGACGCTGGCTGACCGCCTATGCCGTCGGCACCTGGGCTTACCGGCTGGGCCTGTTCATCGGCATCGCCCTCGTCGTCTACCACCTGTTCTTCAAGCTGGCCGGCATCGTCCTGATGACGGTCGAGATCGCGTTTCTGATCGTGCGTCCGCTGGTCAAGGAGATGATGGAGTGGGTCCGCTTGAGGGCCCGCATACCGGCGCGCGGCTGGGCGACCTTGATCCTGCTGGTCGGCGGGGCGGGGCTGTTGCTCGGGGTGCCATGGCAGGGGCA
>CAYNIS010000686.1:0-1580 GCA_964397055.1 uncultured Rhodospirillaceae bacterium
CTGAGCCGGACAATCCGATCGCCGCCGCCTTCGCCGAGCATCAGGAGGTTGCCCGGGCGACCGCGGCCGCGCTCGCGGCGCCGCTGGAGCGACTGGTCGGGCTCACCGTGACGGCACTCGGCCAGGGCAACAAGGTCATCCTGTTCGGCAACGGCGGCAGTGCCGCCGACGCGCAGCATATCGCCGCCGAACTGGTCGGCCGCTACATCGGCGACCGCCCGGCCCTCGCCGGGATCGCGCTGACCACGGACACCTCCGCCCTGACCGCGATCGCCAACGACTACGGCTTCGACCACCTGTTCGCCCGCCAGATCGAAGCCCTCGGCCGGCCCGGCGACGTCGCCATCGGCATCTCGACCTCCGGCAACAGCCCGAACGTCCTTAAGGGGCTCGCGACGGCGCGCGAACGGGGCCTCATCGCCGCCGGCTTCGGCGGGCGCGGCGGCGGGCGCCTGGCCGAGGTCGCGGACCCGCTGCTGGTGGTGCCGTCGGACTCGACAGCGCGCATTCAGGAGATGCACATCACCCTCGGCCATATCCTGTGCGCCGGCATCGAAAGGCATCTCGGCCACGGCGTTTGAGACGGGCTCCGAGGGGCAATGCGCGATGACAGATCTGGACGACAACCGGTCGGTGGAGCCCTCGGCGGCCGAACTGGTCCTGCTCGCCGAACGCCTAGCGGACGTCTCGGTCCTGGTGATCGGCGACATCATGCTCGACCGTTATGTCGGCGGCAGCGTCGACCGCATCTCCCCGGAAGCGCCGATCCCGATCCTGCGCGTCGCCAGCGAAGCGTCGATGCTGGGCGGGGCCGGCAATGTCGCCCGCAACCTGGCGGCTCTGGGCGCCCGGGCCCGCCTGATCGGCGTGGTCGGGGCGGATGACGCCGCCGGCAGCATCAACGAGATGATCGCCGATGCCGGCCGGATCGAGGCCGACGTGTTCCTCGACGAGCGGCGACCGACCACCCAGAAGGTTCGCTACGTCGCCGGCTCCCAACAGCTGATGCGCGCCGATCACGAGGTCACCGCCCCGATCTCCGGCGACGTCGAAGCCCAGGTGGTGGAGGCGATCGCGGCGGCGATCCCGGCCAGCGATGCGGTGGTCCTGTCCGACTACGGCAAGGGCGTGCTGACGGACCGGGTGATAGAGGTCGCCCTGACGCAAGCGCGTGCCCATGGCCGGGTGGTCGTGGTCGACCCCAAGGGCAGCGACTACGGCCGCTATCGCGATGCCGATCTCGTCGCCCCCAACCGCAAGGAACTCGCCGAGGCGAGCGGCATGCCGGTCGACGGCGACAGTGCCATCGTCCTCGCAGCGCGGGAGGTGATCGCCCGCAGCGGGGTCCACGCCATCCTGGTGACCCGAAGCGAACAGGGCATGTCCCTGGTCGACGGCGCCTCGGTCGCCCACCTGCCGACCGAAGCGCGGGAGGTCTACGACGTCTCCGGCGCGGGCGACACGGTCGTCGCGGCGATCGCCGCGGCGCGGGCCGCCGGTGCCAGTTCCAGGGTCGCGGCACGGCTCGCCAACGTCGCGGCCGGCGTGGTGGTCGGCAAGACCGTGGGACGATGCGCTGT
>CAYNIS010000687.1:0-1573 GCA_964397055.1 uncultured Rhodospirillaceae bacterium
GCGCCCTCGACCTGGACACCCGCATGGTCGGCGACTTCGACGACGGCCGCTTCGCCTGCCAGGACCCGGTCTGCCTGCCGCTCGCGGAACCGGCCGGGGTGGCCGTCGACGGTGACGACCGCGTGCTCCTGGTCGACACGAACAACCACCGGATCCTGGAATTCATCCCGTCCGCCGGGACCTATCGCACCTGGGCGGCGTGAGTCCGATTGGTTGCCGGCCGCCGCGAAGGGGCCTATCCGCCCGGGCGGACGCGGCCGCGCATGGCGGCCTGCACCAGCGGCTCCAGCTCCTGCCGGGCAACCGGTTTGGTCAGCAGCGGCACGCCCAGTTCACGGCACTGGCCGTCGGCGGCGGCCGTCGGCTCTGTCATCACCATGGCTGCCGGCACCGCGCGCCCGATCTCGATCCGGAAGTCCTCGAGCTGGTTGAGCCCGTCGCCCTCTGCCGGGCTGTCGAAATCCACGACCACGAAGGACGGGTCGAGGTTGAGGCGCTGAAGCCTGGTCAGTGCGGTCGTCGCGTCCGGGGCGACCACCGGCGGCAGGCCGATTGCCGCACAGATCCGGCGCATCAGCTCGCCGTCGTCGGCATCGGCGTCGATCACCACCATCGCCCGCCGCATGCTGCTGCCGGCACTCGCCGAGGTCTGCTCGACCAGGGTCGGGGCGACCGGATCGGCCATCGCCACGGTGACGGAGGCACGTGTGCCGCGACCGGGTGTGCTGGCAAAGGCGAGGTCGTGGTCGAGCAGTGCCGCCAGCCGGGTGACGACGGCGAGCCCCAGGCCGAAGCCGGCATCGCCCTTGCGCGGCCCCTCGGTGTTCTGGAACGGCATCCCGGCTTCGAATTCCGGGTCGGTCGGCAACCCCTCTCCGCTGTCGACCACATCGATCCGCATCAACCCGCCGCCGAGCCGGCGGGCACCGACGACGACGCCGCCGCCCGCGGTGAAGCGGATCGCATTGTCGATCAGCTGGGTCACGAGCTGTTCCAAGAGGACCGGGTCGCTGGTCACGGCAACCCGGGTCGGAACCGCCCTCAGCTTCAGGCCCGCGGCCTCCGCGGTCGCCAGATGGCGGGCGGTGACCCGTTCGAGAAGTCCGCCGAGCTCGACCCGGCGCGGCTTCGCTTCGATCAGGCGGGCGTCGAGGCGGGCCAGTGCCACCAGCGCATCGAGCCCGTGGCGCAGCGTTTCGGCGGATCGGTCCAGGGTGTCGGCGATGCTGCTGATGTCGCCGCGGGCACGCCCGTCCAGGCCCTCCGCAATGCCCTGTAGCGCCTTCGCGATCAGCCCCATCGCATGCAGGGGCTGGCGCAGGTCGTGACTGGCACGGGCGAGGAAGCGCAGCGGGCTGGGCGCCTCCCCCTCCTCTGCCGACTCCCGGGCGGCGGCGGTCCGGTTGGCCGCGACGAGGAGATCGGCACCGCCGTTGCGCTCCGCCGGCGTCGGTGCGGCATCCGGGGCTGCATCGAAGGTTGGCGCCACGAGGGCGAGGCCGGCGGCCGCGCCCAGGATCGCGAGCCCGAGCAGGGGGTCGGGCAGGGCGAGCGGCAGGGCGAGGCCGACCAC
>CAYNIS010000688.1:0-1568 GCA_964397055.1 uncultured Rhodospirillaceae bacterium
GGGGCCAGCATTGCCACAGTTTCGTCCTTCTTGCCGGTCATGCGTTCGACACCCATCGCCCGGACGAGCGCGCCGCCCGTGGTCTGGTCGAGGGCGGCCGCACTGTCGCTCAGCACACCGCCGCCGGCGGCGAACACGAAGACGGTGCCGGCCGACGGCAACGCCGGGTCGGCGAGCACGACGGAAAGGGCGGGACGATCGGACATGGCCAAACCTCGCGGACAGCGGGAACGACAGGGGGGATGGCGATCTCGATCCGACACACGGCCGCCAGGGGCTGCACCGGCATTCGAGGCGGGTTACTGTAGCCGCCCGGATCGCGGCCTGCCACCGTCAGCGGTTCGACCGCCCCGTTCGAGTGTTTCCCTGGTTGAGAGTTTCCCTGTTCAAGTGTTCCCGCGGCCCATGGCATAGACTGACGCGATGAACCTGGTCCAACGCTACCTGCTGCGCCACCTGGTGGTCGCCACGCTGGCCCTGACGCTGACCCTGACGCTTGCCCTGTGGCTGACCCAGTCGCTTCGGTTCCTCGAACTCGCAATCGAAAGCGGGGCGCCGATCGAAGCCTTCCTGACGGTCGTGGCCCTGACCCTGCCGGGGTTCCTGGCGATCGTGCTGCCGATCGCGCTCCTGGTCGTCGTGCTGTTCGTCTACGCCAAGATGATCGCCGACAACGAACTGGTGGTCCTGCGCGCTTCGGGCCTGAGCCACTGGGCGCTGGCCCGCCCGGCCCTGGTTCTGGCGACCGTCGTCGCCGCCATCGTGTTCGTGCTCAACGCCTGGCTCGCCCCGATGGCCAAGCGCGAGCTCAAGACCATCGTCGACATCCTGCGCTCCGAATACTCCGACGTCCTGCTCCAGGAAGGGGTCTTCAACTCACTCGGCGACGGCACCACCGTGTTCGTCAACTCCCGCGATCTGTCGGGCCAGATGCACGGCATCCTGATCCACATGAAGAAACCGGGCGAACCGCCGATCACGGTGTTCGCCAGGTCCGGCTGGTTCGTGAACACAGAGGTCGGGCCGCGCGTCGTGGTGATGAACGGCACCCGTCAGGAATTCGACCGGGCGACCGGGCGCCTGTCGCGGCTGGAGTTCGACCGGCATGCGATCGACCTCGCCCAACTCGGCGGTGACGAGGTCCCCGGACAGCGCTGGCTGGAAGCCGACGAGCGGCCGATCTGGGACCTCTTCAAGCCGCCACGGACGGAAAACGACCGGCGCTTCTACCAGCAGCTGATCGCCGATGCCCACAACCGCCTGGCCTCTCCCGCGCTGGCGATCGGCTTCACGCTGGTGGCATTGATCGCGCTGCTCGGCGGGGAATTCAGCCGCCGGGGTCAGTCCATGCGCATCCTGAGTGCGGTCGCGATCGTCGTTGCGATCCAGGGGACGACGCTGGGGCTCGCCAACCTCGCCCGCGCAAATGCCGGCGCGGTCCCCGGCCTCTACGCGGTCGCCCTTCTGCCGGTGATCGTCGGCGCCGTGCTCCTTCACCTGGGCTGTCGGCGGGTCGCACGCCGGGCCGCCGACGCACCGGCCTCAGGGTGCCATGGGCCTGACGCTCT
>CAYNIS010000689.1:0-1567 GCA_964397055.1 uncultured Rhodospirillaceae bacterium
TTCGCGACCAGAAGCGGACCCAGGACGGGCATGGCCTCGGCCCCCGTCCTGCCGACTTGGGCTTCAAGGGCCGCGATCACCTCCGCATCGTCGGTGCGCACGCAAAAGCGTGCCGCGGCGCGGCCGATGCCGTAGTCGAACAGGCGATGGCCCCGGTGGTCGGCGTCGATGGCGCCCTCGTCATGGCCGAGATCGGTGATGACATCTGCGACCGGGACACCGCCGCGGTGGCGGTCCGTCGCCAGCACGACCGGGGCCGGCCGTTCCGCATCGCTCGGCCGGTGCACCTCGTACAACCGCACCCGGTGGTCGACCTTGAGGCGCAGGGCTGCCCGGCCGGAGATCGCCGTCAGGGTGTCGCCGTCCCAGCGGGACGCGATGAAGTTCTCGCCGTCGCGGGTGAACTCGCCGATCGCCCCCATGACGCCGAGCACCCAGACACCGCGGTCGTTGTCGATGCTGTCGGCCACGAACCTGCGCAGCGCCGGCTGGTCCAGCGGCAGGCGCCGGCTGGAGATCCCCATGGTCCGGAAGCGACCGGGCAGGAGCGCCCAGACCGCGTCCCGATCCGCCGTGCCGAAGCCGCCCCAGGCCGCGATCTCGTCGAGGGTTCGCGCACAACCGCGGCAGAAGCCGGTGTCGTCGTCGATGGCACAGACCCCGATGCAGGGGCTGACGGGTGTCGAGAAAGTCGTCATCAGGCTCAAAGTTGTCCGGCTGGGAGGTTCACGCAAGGGCCTCGAGGATGCGGTCGAGCCCGTCGGTGAGGGCGGCCGGACCCGGCTGCAGGATCAGGGGCGACTTGATTTCGACGATGCGGCCCCGGGCCACTGCCGGGATCGCGTCCCAGCCGGGACGGGCCGCGATCCGTTCCGGCCGCACCTTCTTGCCGCACCAGGACGCGAGGATCACGTCGGGGGCGGCCGCGATCACCTGGTCCGGGGAAACGATCCGGCCGGTCGCCGCTTTCTCCCCCGCACGGTGACGAAAGACGTCGCGCCCGCCGGCGATGCCGATCAGTTCCGACACCCAGCCGATGCCGCTGATCATCGGCTCGTCCCATTCCTCGAAATAGACCGCGGGGGTCGCGCGCGCCGCCGCCGCGTCCGCGATCCGGGCCAGCCTCGCCTCGTACTCCGCGGCCAGCCGATCGGCCTTGTCGCCCGCGCCGACCAGCGCGCCGAGCGTTCGGATCATCGCGAGGATCCCGGCGACATCGCGCTGGTTGAAGCCGAAGACGGTGACGCCGGCCTTCAGGAGGGCTGCGGCGATCTCCGCCTGGAGGTCGGAGAAGGTGAGGACCAGGTCCGGCTCGAGCGCCAGGATCTTCGGCACGTCGGCGGAGATGAAGGCGGAGACGCGCGGCTTTTCCCGCCGCACCCGGGGCGGTCGCACGGCGTAGCCGGACACGCCGACGATGCGGGCGTCCTCCCCCAGGAGGTAGAGGGTTTCGACCGTCTCCTCGGTCAGGCAGACGATCCGTTCCGGCGGGAAGCGGCGCAAGTGTCCTGATTCCGAAGTTCGCTGCCAGGGCGTGACCCGCGCGCTTGCGAACTTCGGAAGCGAG
>CAYNIS010000690.1:0-1551 GCA_964397055.1 uncultured Rhodospirillaceae bacterium
ATGGTTCTGCTGGTTGCGCTGGTGCTGACCGGCCGGCCCGACACCGAATAGGCGGGACATCAGATCGAGCGGTCGAGCTGGCCGCCAAGGCGATCGGAGGGGTTGCGGGCGGAAAGGCCATCGGCACTGGCATAGGCCCGGACGGCGGCCCGCGCGAAGCCCTCTTCCCGCGGTTCCGACTGGTCGGCGCCGCCCTCGGCGGCCAGGCGTTGCGCCTCGAAGCGACCGTCGTTGAATGATCGCACATACGTGAAGGGCGGCGGGCGGCGGCGCGACGGCAGGTCCAGGTCGACGCCGACATCGCGCGCGGCTTCCTTCTGCCGATCCGGCAGGAATGTCTCGAGTTCTGCCTGTCGCAGGCCCTGAGCAGACCGGTCGAGCTCGAGCCCGATTCGCTCTTGCGGTCTGAACACCTGGGCGTACGGCACCAGCTGCACGCGGAGAGTCCCCTGGCGTCACGGTTCCCATGCAGGCGTCAGGGGGCGTTGTCACCCGCGGCATGGCCTCTTTGCCGAAGATCGTGCCGGGCGATGGTTAAAGCAAAATTATCGATAATGCCCCGGATCGGGATTTCCGTCGGTCGGGGCGCAGAATCTAAGCCCGGTCGAAACCCCGCGCAGCTCCCGCTACCATTGGTAGCGGATGTTCAGGCCAACGGACGTGGAGCTCTCGTTCTCCCTGTCCATCTGGGTGAACAGCTGCCCGCCGATCGTGATGCGGTCGGTCACCTGGCCCAGGGCGCCGATGCCGATGTTGAGCGCGTCGCGGTCGCCCGAGGGGTCGGAGGTGACGGCGTCATAATCGAAGCCGACAGACAGGAACGGGGTGACGCGCTCGAACGAATAGGCGACGTCGCCCTGCACGTGAACCGTGCCGAGGCGGCTCGAGTCGGGATCGACGGAAGCGCCGAGGGAGGTCGTGTAGTCGCGGAAGCCTTCCCAGGAGAACGAGAAGCCGGTCGTGAAGCTGAGCTGAAGCTGGTCGTCGCCGGTGAAGTAGTTGACGTTGGCGCGGCCGCTGGCGCGGGTCGAGACGAACTCCCCGATCGCGCGGGACGCACCGGAGACCTGCTCGGTCTCGTTGACCACGGCGCCGACGCTGAGCAGGCCGTCGACCGACACCTGGTCCGTCAGGTTGTAAGCCCCGTAGCCGGTGAGCGAGCCACCCAGGGAAAGCTGGTCACCCGGGCTTCCGGTGAACTCCAGGCGCGTGTTGTCGACACTGATGACGACGCCCGCGACGGCCTTGTCGCCGATCAGCGCGTCTAGTCCGAGAAGGCCGGTCTGCTGGTCGCCGCGGTACGGCCCGCCCGGCCGGTCGCTGTCGAGGAACGTCCATGATGCGTCGGCCCAGGCGCCGAAACCTTCAGGGAGCAGGGTTTCCAAGAACCCGTCACCGCCGCTGATGCCGGTCGCAGGCTCGATCGGGGCTGCTGCTTGCGCTGGTGCCGGCGGATCCTGAACCTGCCCGCTGTCTTCGGTGCCCGGTGCCGTTTCCGTGCCGGGCGCGCCGCCCGGTGCGGTGCCATCAGCGGGCGGAGCACCGCCCGGA
>CAYNIS010000691.1:0-1543 GCA_964397055.1 uncultured Rhodospirillaceae bacterium
GGCGCGCGCGAACGCGGTCTTGCCGGCGCCCAGCGTGCCCGACAGCAGCAGCATGTCGGGTGGCGCCAGATGTCGCGCCAGGGCCGCCGCGAACGCTTCCGTCGCGGCCTCGTCGCGGAAGCGCCAAGCCGCGCGCCAGTCTCCCATCGCTTGATCCTCGGTCATCGCCGCGACATCTAGAGGAAGCGCGCGCCTCGCGCCACATTCCCTCTCGATCCTGACCCCAGCACGGCCGCACCCCATGACCTCTGAGCTTCACGAAACCGATGTCGCGATCGTCGGCGCCGGGCCCGTTGGCCTCTTCGCCGTTTTCGAATGCGGCATGCTGCGACTGAAGTCGCATGTCATCGACACGCTGGCGGCGGCGGGTGGCCAGTGTTCTGCCCTCTACCCGGAAAAGCCGATCTACGACATCCCGGGCTACCCGCGCATCGACGCCGGCGCGTTGATCGAGCGGCTGGTCGAACAGGCCGCCCCGTTCGAGCCGGTCTATCATCTGGGCCAGCAGGTGATGGCGCTGGAGGAGCGCGCCGACGGCCGTTTCCGTCTGACCACGTCGACCGGCACGGTGATCGACGCCGGGGCGGTGATCCTGGCGGCCGGCGTCGGGGCGTTCGGTCCGAACCGCCCGCCGCTCGAGGGGATCGAGGCGTATGAGGGGACGTCGGTCCACTACATGGTCGCGCGTCGCCAGGATTTCGCCGGCCAGCGCGTGGTCATCGCCGGCGGCGGCGACAGCGCGGTCGACTGGGCGTTGTCGCTGTCGGAGGTCGCAGCCTCCGTCGCCGTCGTCCATCGGCGCGACAAGTTCCGTGCCGCCCCGGAATCGACCGAACGGCTGAAGGCGCTCGCGGCCGACGGGACGATCGAGCTGGTCGTGCCCTATCAACTGGCGGGGCTCGAGGGGGCGGACGGCCGCCTGACCGGTGTCGGGGTCGAAACCCTGGACGGTGAACGGCGGCTCCTGCCGGCCGACCACCTGCTGGCCTTCTTCGGGCTGTCGATGAACCTCGGCCCGATCGCCGAATGGGGCCTCGGCATGGACAAGAACCACATCACCATCGACCCGACCACGGCGGAGACCTCGCGGCCCGGCATCCTTGCGATCGGCGACATCGCGACATACCCGAACAAGCTGAAGCTGATCCTGTCGGGCTTTTCCGAAGCGGCGTTCGCCGCGCACAGCGCGTTCAAGCGGGTGCGCCCGGGCGAGGTCCTGCACTTCGAATACTCGACCACGTCGGGCGTGCCGGCGGCATCCTGACAAGCGGTCGTCTCAGACCACGGCTTTGGGCGGGGCCGTCGGGATCGTGCAGATGACCGTCGTGCCGGGGGTCGGATCGGCGGCCACCGCGATGGTGCCGCCGTGCAGTTCGATCAGGCTCTTGGCCAGCGCCAGCGTAATGCCGGAACCGGCCGGCCCGACCCGGGTCTCTTCCGGCAGGAACGGGTTGAACAGGCGCTCGGGCTCCTCGTCCGGCGCGCCGGTGCCGGTGTCGGAGACGACCAGTTGCAGGAGATCGCCTTCGCGCTCGGCGGAGAG
>CAYNIS010000692.1:0-1028 GCA_964397055.1 uncultured Rhodospirillaceae bacterium
GGAGGAGGACTATCAAGCAGCGGATCGGCCGCGGCGAGGTCCACAAGGCGCTGATCCGCGCCGTGCCCGGGGCGGAGGTTCTGGGCTCGCTCAACTACGATCAGAACTCCTTCCTGCTCAACCGCACCTGGGCGGAGGTGGGTGCCAGGATCGCCTGGGACGTCGTGACGGTCGCCCAGGCGCCGACCAATGTCGGCGTTGCGCGGACCTCCCTGCGCCTCGCCGAGACCCGACGCCTCGCGCTCTCCATGGCGGTGCTGACCCAGGTCAATCTCGCCCTCCTGCAGTACCGCAGTGCCGTGCGCGATTTCGAGATCGCGGTCGCCTCTGACGAGGTCGAGCGACGCTTCCAGGCGGTCAGCGCCCAGGGCGGCACGCTCGGTGCCGCCTCGATCATCGAGGTCATCCAGGCCCAGACCCAGTCGCTGGCCGCCAGCCTCGAACGCGCCCGCTCCTACGCCACCGTGCAGAGCGCGCTTGCCCGCCTTTACTTCACCGTGGGTGTCGATCTGGTGCCGTCGGAAAGCGACAATCTCGCCTTCGCCGAGCTGGTCGACGCGGTGGCCGAAGGACATGAGCGGATGCGCGCCGGCCAATGGCCCGATCTTCCCGACGACCTCGTCGATCTCGACGACCAGGTCGAAGAGCAGATCGAGGCATTGAAGGAGGCCAGTCGGGAGGACCCTGGCAGCCTGCCGCCGGGAGACCGCTTCCGCGCGCCGGACGAGGTCGAGGAGCGGGAACCGGGCGGACCTCTCCCGCCCCAGGAACGGTTGATGCCGACCGCCGGCACCGGGAACGGCGCGGCCGCGCGCGCCCGCCGGGTCGATCGGACGATCGAGGAGATCGACGAGACCGGCGGCGATCCTGCCGGTACGGCGCCGGAGCTGCCTGTCCTGCCGTTGCCGACGGCCCCGGTCGGCGATACTTCCAGCGGGCAGTTGCCCCCGGACCTGTTGCGGCGACAGATAGCCGCCTTCGAGCGCACCAGCCGATCGTTCGTCATGGCGGGTCCGGCCGCCCCACGG
>CAYNIS010000692.1:1038-1540 GCA_964397055.1 uncultured Rhodospirillaceae bacterium
CACCCGCCGCCGACGGACCCCTGTCATGGCCCGCGATCGTCGACCCGCCGTCGCGCTGACGGTAGCACTTTCAGCGTTGCTCAACGCTGTCGCCCTCCCGGCCGTGGCGCAGACCATCGATCTCCGCGTCAGGGTGGTGTCGCCCAACCAGACGACCCTGTCGGCTGAGATCGCCGGTCGCATCACCGAACTTGCCGTGCGCTCCGGCGACCGGTTCGACGCCGGCGACACCCTCGCAAGGCTCGACTGCGCCGTGCACCGCTCACGCGTGCGCATCGCCGACGCCAAGGCACAGCAGGCGGAGACGGTGTTGGAAACCAACCGCCAGCTGGACCGGCTGGCATCGGTCTCCGTGCTCGAACTGGCCCTCGCCGAAAGCGAGCTCGCGGTGGCCCGGGCCGAACGGTCGCTCGCCGGGGAGGTCGCCCGGAAGTGCCGGATCGCGGCCCCGTTTTCCGGCGTCGTGGCGGCGCGGCTGGTCCAGCCCGAGGCCTATGTCGAC
>CAYNIS010000693.1:0-1538 GCA_964397055.1 uncultured Rhodospirillaceae bacterium
TCCTCGCCCTGGCCGATGTCGGCGGTGAAGGTCACGACGTCCGCCTGGAGCTCGTCCTGGATCCATTTCAGGATGACCGAGGTGTCGAGCCCGCCGGAATAGGCCAAGACCACCTTCTTCACGTCCCCCGGTCCAACTGTCCGCATGTTCCTGCCCGCCTGTTGTCGTCAATGATCGTCCGCCGAAAAGCGGCGCAAGCTAGCCGGTTTCACCCGACCTGCAAACAGCCTGGCAGGGAGGCGCCGTGCGTGCCGGACAAATCCGCGCAGCTTTTGTGGACACCCGTTGATCTGCGGCATCGGTAGCGCCACCTGCGTCGAGTTGACCATCCGGAACATCGCGCGAGCGCCGACCCATGCCCTTCCTCAACAAGACCGTGCTGCTGGTCGTCACCCTCGGCGCCATCCTGGTGCTCGCCATCGCCGCTGCATTGCAGGTCTGGCTCAGCCTCGCCGATGTCAGCATGTCGGCCCACGGCATGGTCGCCCTGGTCGGCGGCGCCATCGGCACCTTCGTCCTGGGCGCCGGGCTGATGGCGCTCAGCTTCTACAGCGCCCGCCACGGCTACGACGACGGGCCGGAACGCTGGACCGACCGCCACTTCGACGAGCTGCCGGCGGACGGGGAAGGCGACTGAGGATCAGGCGGTGATCAGCTGCGCGCGCCTCTGGCGCTGGCTTTCCGACTTCAGCTGACCGCAGGCCGCCAGGATGTCGCGCCCGCGCGGAGTGCGCACCGGGCTCGCATAGCCGGCATCCATCACGATCTTGGAAAACCGGTCGATCCGCGTGTTGCTGGAGCAGACATAGGGCGACCCCGGCCACGGATTGAACGGGATCAGGTTGATCTTCGCCGGGATGCCGCTGATCAGCCGGACCAGCGCGCGGGCATCGGCATCGCTGTCGTTGATGCCGTCGAGCATGACGTATTCGAAGGTGATCCGGCGCGCGTTCGACACCCCGGGATAGGTCCGGCACGCCTCGATCAGCTCCGCCAGCGGATACTTCCGGTTGATCGGCATGATCTCGTCCCGGACGTCATCCGTCACCGCATGCAGGGAGACGGCGAGGTTGACGCCCAGTTCCTCCCCGCAGCGCGCCATCAACGGCACGACGCCGGAGGTCGAAAGCGTGATGCGGCGCTTTGACAGCGCAATGCCCTCTCCATCCATGGCGATGCGCATCGCGGCCGACACGTTCTCGAAATTATAGAGCGGCTCACCCATGCCCATCAGGACGACATTGGTGACGAAGCGATCCTCCGCAGAGCCGCGCCGGTCCGGCCAGTCGCCAAGGGCATCGCGGGCCGCCATCACCTGCTGGATGATCTCGACCGGGCCCAGATTGCGCACCAGGGGCTGTGTTCCGGTATGGCAGAACCGGCAGGTCAGCGTGCAGCCGACCTGGGAGGAGATGCACAGCGTGCCGCGATCCTCCTCCGGGATGTAGACGGTCTCGATCTCCTGGCCGTCGACCATGCGGAACAGCCATTTGCGGGTGCCGTCAGAGGACAACCGGTCCTGCACCACCTCCGGCCGC
>CAYNIS010000694.1:0-1534 GCA_964397055.1 uncultured Rhodospirillaceae bacterium
CGTTGACGACGGCGCCCTTCGCCGCCGCAAGCTCCGTCATCAGGCCGCGCGCGATGACCGAACTCGACGAGACCACGGTCATGAACGCGAAGGCGGCGACGATGTTGGCGCGGACGGTACTGGCGCCGGCCTGACCGCCCAGCCAGAAGATCACCAGGGGCGGGCCGGACATGCCGGTCGCCCCGCCCATCACGCCGGCCGCCCCGCCGACGGCGAAAGCGCCGGACATCGGCGGCTTGCCCGTGTACCGCCAGCCGCTCGCCAGGGCGGCGGTCGCCGCCAGCACGGTGACCACCACGACCAGCGCCATGGTGTCGGGGTCGACCAGGTAGATGAGCTGGATGCCGGCCTGGAACAGAAGGGCATAGCCGATCACCACCGGCAGGACTTCGCGCCACACACAGGTCTTGAGGGCGTTGGGCAGGATCGTGAGCGAGGCCAGCACGTCCGTCGACAAGACGATCGGCAGGGCCATCTCGACCCCGAACAGGACCGTCAGCGGCGGCATCATGACAAGGGCCGCGCCGAAGCCTGAGAAGCCGCGAATGAAGCCGGCGGTGAACCCGGCTATGAGCGCGATCGCCACCGCCTCCCAGCTGAGGGAGGCGACGCGATCGAGGAAGAAGGCGAGGGCGTCCATGGGCCCCGGGCATAACAGGCCCGGGGCATCAGGTCACGCGGGAGCGGGAACCGCGCCGTGGCTGCGGAACGCCTCCTTCACCTGGCGTTCCTTGCGCCGAAGGGCGCCGTCGTTGATCAGGCGGAACGCCGCCGGCACGAAGTAGAAGCTGACGATCGTTGACAACAGCGTGCCGCCGGCGATGGCCACGGCGAAGGGCGGCCAGAACCCCCCCTCCGTCAGCATCAGCGGCAGGAACCCGCCCATCGTGGTGATGGTCGTCGACACGATGTGCCGGCTGCAGCCGGTGACCACGATGTCGGCCATGACGTGATGGTCGCCGGCGAGCGCGTCCGGATCCGCGCGCAGTGCCGCGAGGATGATGATCGCGGCATTGATCGCGAGACCGACCAGCCCCATCAGGCCGACGATGACGACGAAGCCGAGCGGATAGTCGAAGGCGAAGACGCTGAACAGGCCGAGGCCCATGGCCTGGGCGGCGACCACGAAGATCACGCCGGCGAGGGAGAAGCTGTCGAAGCTCAGCACGACCACGGCGACCATCAGGACCATGAGGACGCCGACCTGGCTCATCAGGCGCGCGATGGCGTCGTTGCGACCCTCTGCCTCCCCGCCGAATTCGAACCGGTAGCCCGGCGGCAGGTCGATGGGTGTCGCGGCCAGCCGGTCGCGGAAGCCCGACAGGGCCGCCGCCGGCAACACCCCGGCTTCGATGAAGCCCTGGATGGTGTTCAGCCGTTCGCCGTTGCGCCGGGGAATTCCCGCCGCCGACGGCTCGAGTGCCACATCGGCGAGGGCCGTCAGGGGCACCCCGGTGGCAAGCTGGCCAAGGGGCGTGCCTGCCGGCATCAGCTCGGTCGAGGCGATCTCCTCAAGGTTGCCGCGGGCGTTCGA
>CAYNIS010000695.1:0-1529 GCA_964397055.1 uncultured Rhodospirillaceae bacterium
CGGCGAGAACGGCTTGGTGATGTAGTCGTCGGCCCCTGCCTCGAGGCCCAGGATCTTGTCCGCCTCCTCGTCGCGGGCGGTCAGCATGATGATCGGCATCTCCTGCGTGCGCGGGTGATCACGCAGCTGGCGGCACACTTCCAGGCCGGACACGGTTGGCAGCATCCAGTCGAGAAGGGCGAGGGCCGGCGGGTCGTCCTCCGCAAGGGACAGCGCGCTGTCGCCGTCGGTCGCGGTCGCGATTTCGAAACCCGCCTTCTCCAGGTTGTAGGCAAGCAGCGTGACGAGGTCCTCTTCGTCCTCCACGACCAGGATCCGCGACCGGCTCTGCATCTCGTTCATTCCGGCAACACCCCCAGGACCGCACCGGCTTCCACCGGCAAGGTGAAGCCGGCGTCGTCCCGTTTCGGGCGCGGTCGTGCCAATGGCTGGCCAACATCGCGGAAATATACGAGTTCAGCAATATTCGTCGCGTGATCGCCGATCCGTTCCAGGGCCTTTGCCACCACAAGCAGGTGGCTGGACGGGATGACGAGGGCGGTGTCGGCGGCCATCGCGGCCATGACCGCATGGACGAGGGAGGTGTAGAGGTCGTCGATCTCGTGATCCGCATCCCAGATGCCGATCGCGACATCGACGTCGCGCCGGCCATAGGCGTCGAGGACCTGTTCGAGGGCCTGGCGCACCCGGCGGCCGAGATTGCCGATGCCCTGGATCGGGCCGAACTCCGGCACGTCGACGAGGGCGGTCGCGCGGCGCGCGATCGAGCTGGCGTAGTCGCCGATCCGTTCGAGGTCGGTCGCGGCCTTGATCGCGGCGATGACATCGCGCAGCGGCCGTTCGGTCGGCCGATGGAGCCCGAGGATCCGCGTCGCCTCGACGGTCAGCACCCGTTCCCGCACGTCGATGCGCGCTTCGAGCGCCTTGCAGCGCTGCACCAGCGCCGGGTCATGCCGCGACAGGTTCGACAGCGCCGCTTCGAGCTCGGCCTCGGCCAGTCCGCCCATCTGGACGATCGAGCTGGTCAGCGCATCGATTTCGGCCTTCGCCTCTTCCGACAGCGCATCGCCAGCGTCCTCGAATACCATCATCGTCGTCTCGGCATCCCCCTTCCGGGATGTTGGCCGTCCTGGTCAGGATCGGACAAGCGCCGGGCGACGACGGTCGACGTGTTCAATGCGAAAGCAGCGGCCGCAACCGGCAGCGTCGGCGATCAGCCGTACTGGCCGCCGACATAGCCCTTCGTCCGCTCGTCGGTAGGCGCGTTGAATATCTGGTGAGTTTCGCCAACTTCGGCGAGGTCGCCAAGATGGAAGAACGCCGTGCGCTGCGAAACGCGTACCGCCTGCTGCATGTTGTGCGTGACGATCACGATGGCGTAGTTGGCGCGCAGTTCGTGGATCAGGTCCTCGACGATGCCGGTGGCGATCGGATCGAGGGCCGAGCAGGGCTCGTCCGTCAGGATCACTTCCGGCTGGACGGCGATCGCGCGGGCGATGCACAGGCGCTGCTGCTGGCCGCCCGACAGG
>CAYNIS010000696.1:0-1528 GCA_964397055.1 uncultured Rhodospirillaceae bacterium
TTCCATCGCCTCAGTCCAGGCATCAGATGGCCGAGAAAGCCTTCCCCCTTGGGGGAAGGTGGCCGAAAAGCGCAGCGTCGAGGCCGGATGGGGGTCGGACAAGGCCCCCACCCGCGCACGCTTCAGACGCGCGACCTCCCCCAAGGGCGAGGTTTGCCATCCGTGAGCTCACCCGATCAGGCGGCTGACCACCTTAGCGGTGTAGTCGACGATCGGGATGATCCGGGCATAATTGACCCGGGTCGGGCCGATGACCCCGATCGCGCCGATGATCTGTTCGGACTTGTCGGTATAGGGGGTCACGATCACCGAGCAGCCGGTGTACCCGAAGAGATCGTTCTCCGCCCCGATGAAGATCTTGACGCCTTGCGCGTCAGAGGTCGCGTCGAGCAGGCGCGCCACCGTCTCCTTCGCCTCCAGCGCCTCGAACAGGCCGCGGATCCTCTCAAGGTCGGTCAGCGCCTGGACATCGTCGAGCAGGTTGGCCTGGCCGCGCACGATCAGCTGCCCCTGGCTCGACCCGCCGGCCCACATGGCGAGCCCGGCGGCGACCACCCGGCTGGTCAACTGGTCGAGTTCGGAGCGCTGGCTCTCGATCTCCTGGTCGACGTCCGACTTCACCTCCCCGAGCGTCCGGCCGACCAGCTTCGCCTTCGCCCAGTTGGTGGCGGTGACGAGGGCGGAGGCGGGCAGGCCCGGCGGCAGCTCCAGGACCCGGTTCTCGACCACACCGTCCTCGGTCACCAGGACGACGAGGGCGCGGTCCGGGCCCAGCGGCACGAACTCCAGATGCTTCAGCGGCCGGTCGGTCTTCGGCGCCAGGACCAGCCCGGCACAGCCGGAAAGGCCGGAGAGCACGCCCGACGCCTCCGACAGGACGTCGCCCAGGGACCGGCCGGCGGCGGCGCACTGGGCCTCGATCTGCTGGCGCTCGTCCTCCCCGACGCCGCCGAGCTCCAGGAGACCGTCGATGAAGATGCGCAAACCCGCCTCGGTCGGCATGCGCCCGGCGGAGGTGTGCGGCGCATAGAGGAGGCCGGCGTCTTCCAGATCGGCCATGACGTTGCGGATCGTCGCCGGCGACAGCCCCATGCCGAGCCGCCGGGAGATGGTGCGCGAACCGACCGGTTCCCCGGTCTCGACATAGGCGTCGACGACCAGACGCAGGATCTCGCGCGACCGGTCGTTGAGATCGCTGATCATCGAAACCGCCGCAGGCACGCCATCGAAACCCGTCCTCATGTCATTCGCGCGCGACACCCGATCTTGGGGCGTTGGGGGACGAGGTTCAACGTCCCTCGACGCATGGCCCTTCCAGCACTAGGTATCGGTCTCGCAACATACTTCCTGCCCAAGCCACCCGAAAGGCTGCCCATGCGCCCCTCCGGCCGCGCCCCCGATGCCCTTCGCCAGATCGAATTGATCCCGGATTTCTCCAAGCATGCCGAGGGATCCTGCATGGCCCGCTTCGGTGACACCCATGTCCTGTGCACCGCGTCCGTCGAGGACCGGGCGCCGGGCTTCCTGC
>CAYNIS010000697.1:0-1510 GCA_964397055.1 uncultured Rhodospirillaceae bacterium
GGTGCCCGCCCGGTGATGCCGACCGCCTCGTTGCGGGCCTGGCGCAGGAAGAAGCGCCGCTCGAACAGGAGGCGCCGGCGGGCGCCGGGAGACAGCGGGCCGCCGAAGGCCGGGCGCTGCTCGACCCAGGCCGGGCAGAATTCGACGACCAGACGAAAGGTGCCGGAGCCGCCGTCCCAGGCCCGATAGATGAAGCCGAGTTGGGCGCGCGCCAGCTGGCGTTCGATGGTCAGGCCGGCCAGGCTGTATCCGAGCGGCAGCGGTTGGGTGCGGCGGTATCCGGTCTGCGACATCGGTGGCCGCGCCGCAGCGCGGCCTGCGGTCCGGTAGCCCTCGTCCCTCGTGTCCGGATCGCTCACCCTGACAACCGATCCCGCCTGCTGCCGATCCCGCCGTCAACCGATCGGGGCTGCGCAGGCCCGGCCCGCGGCGCGCACCGCAGGTTCGTCATTCCCGGCGATCAGCCGTCCCCGCCGGCGTCCGGCGACGGCACACTCAGACCATCAAGATCGAACCGCAGCAAGTCGCTCTTGAACGGCGGCACCCGGTAGGACCAGCCGGACACCTTCTCCGACAGCGTCTCGACCTCGGTCCGGATCGCTTCGTCGGCTTCGTCACCGGCCGCGATCTCGAACGTTGCCCAGGTGTGCTCGCCCTCGCGGGTGGTGGCGACGGTGATCGTGAGGCCGTCGACGGTTTCCACGACCGTCGTGCGCGGCTCGGCCGCTTCCGAACGGTCCTCGGCACGGACGACGTCGTCGAAGGTCATCGAGGACAGGATCGCCGGCACCCGGTCCATCACGTCGCCCTTGGCGGTCCGGCCGGTTGCCGGCTCGACCAGGTCGAGCGCCTCCTCTTCCGCCACCGGTCGGCCGAGCCGGGCGATCACCGCCCCCTCCGCGTCGAGATAGGCGATCGAGGCGATGTCGGAGCGGGGCAGGTTGACGATGACGGTGTCGAGCCAGCCGCGCATCGAGCGGGGCAGTTCGACCGCCCCTTCCGCCAGCCAGGAAAGGGCATCGTCGGGCTTGCGCAGGTAGAGGCCGCCGCGGCCGGTGCCGACCACCGCGCGCGACATGGCGAAGTTTTCGCGCCCCAGGATCGCTTCGGCGAGGACACTCCCGTC
Source organism: uncultured Rhodospirillaceae bacterium (assembly GCA_964397055.1). Classification (GTDB taxonomy): domain Bacteria; phylum Pseudomonadota; class Alphaproteobacteria; order CAYNIS01; family CAYNIS01; genus CAYNIS01. The sequence goes on from CAYNIS010000697.1 coordinate 1,127, forward strand.
CGCGTCCTCGAGCCGGACCAGGCGCGAGCGGGCCCCCTCCTCGCTCGGGTCGTCGACCTGCAGGCGCGCGTAGCGTTCCGGATCGAACGTCTTGGCTTCCAGGAGGCGCAAGCTGGCCAGCCCGGCGACGACGCTGGAAACGACGTCGGCCTTGGCCGGATATCCGGCGCGTTCCGCCATCGCCCAGCCGTCGCCGTCGCGTTCGATGGTGAAGGTTTCCTCCGGCGTGGTGATGGTCAGGCGCGCCAGGTCGTTGGCGCGGTCGACCAGCCCCGGGAACGCCTCGGCGCCGGCCCCTGCCGTGCTGCGGCGGCTGCTCTCGCCGATCACCGTGATCGTCGCGAGGACGACGCTGACCGCGGTGATCGCGACCAGGATCAGAAA
>CAYNIS010000698.1:0-1508 GCA_964397055.1 uncultured Rhodospirillaceae bacterium
CGATCGGGCCCTTGCCGTCGATCGGGTTGCCGAGCGCGTCGACGACGCGGCCGAGCAGGCCCTTGCCCACCGGCACGTCGACGATGTCGCCAGTGCGCTTGACGATGTCGCCTTCCTTGATGTCGCGGTCGTCACCAAAAATGACGACGCCGACATTGTCGGTCTCGAGGTTGAGCGCCATGCCGCGCACGCCGGTCGGGAACTCGACCATCTCGCCGGCCTGGACCTTGTCGAGGCCGAAGACGCGGGCGACACCGTCGCCGACCGAGAGCACCTGACCGACTTCCGCGACCGACGCTTCGGTGTCGAAGTCGGCGATCTGCTTCTTGAGGATGGCGGAAATCTCCGCGGCGCGGATCTCCATCAGGCAACCCCTCTCATCGCGATTTGCAGACGCTGCAGTTTGGTTCGAACGGAACTGTCGATCAGGCGCGAGCCGAGCTTGACGACAAGCCCGCCCAGGATGTCCGGATCGACGGTGACATTGAGCGAGATCTTCTGGCCGGTCGACTTGGCCAGTGTCTCGCGAAGCTGGTTGACCTGCTCGTCGCTGAGGGCGACGGCGCTGGTGACGTCGGCGGTTTCCTCGCCGCGGCGGCGTGCGACCTCGGCCAGGAAGCCCTTGACCATGATCGGCAGCGCCATCAGCCGCCGGTTGGAAGCGACGACGCCCAGGAACTTTCTGGTGACGTCGGAAAAGCCGGCCGCGGCGGCCACCTCGACGATCGCCTTCGCCTGCTGCTCGCGGTCGAAGCGCACTGACCGGATCAGCCGGGTCAGGTCTTCGCTGTCGATCAGCATCTGGTCGAGCGCTGCCATCTCTCCGGCAACCTGATCGACCGCTCGCCCCTCGTCCGCGAGATCGAACAGGGCGGCCACGTAGCGCTGGGCGACTTCGCCAAGACCGGAGGCACTTGCTGCCAACGCATCACCCTCATGCCAGAGAAGCCAGGTCAGGAGCCCGGCCGGACCAAAGTGGCAGGCCAGAAAAACGTCGTGCCGCATGCCGGATCGGCCCTGTCTCCGACCCCGGGCGGCCTCTCTCATTTGGGGCCGATCGACGCCCACCGCGACACCGGAATGCCGGCCGGACCATGCTGAAATGTCGCAGGCGGAACGGCGCAATCCGAACGGGGGGACAGGTCGGGCCGGGGCGCCCCGGCACGAGTGAGCGGGGGATTAACACAGGGTCTGCGGCATTGCAACGAGGAGCGGCGGGACCGGTCGCGCAACCGTGACCGGCCCGATCACAGGAAGCTCTGGGGGTCGACATCGACCTGGACGCGCACCGTCGAGGCCACCGGAACCTGCCCGATCCAGCGCCGCACGATCGCCTGCACCGGGGTCGCGCGGTCGGCCCTGACCAGGAGTCGGCGCCGGTGTCGGCCGCGCAGGAGGGCGAGTGGCGGGGCCGCCGGCCCGATGACGTCGACATCCTCCCGGTCGGGGGCGGCCTGGCCGAGGGCACGGGCCACCCCCTCGACCGTCGCCTCGTCCGGGCCGGAGAC
>CAYNIS010000699.1:0-1503 GCA_964397055.1 uncultured Rhodospirillaceae bacterium
TCTACCTCCGGCCCGCTTTCCTCGCCCTGCAGGCCGTCCCGCTCTGCGCGCTGGCCGGGTTCGTCCTCATCCGTCGGCGCCGGATCCGGATCGAGCAGGACGAGGATCTCCGCCGCAGACGCGAAGCCGGCCGCCGCCTCCAGAACATCCGCGCGCGCCTCGGTGAAGCCGCCCGGGCCGGCGACGCCCCCCTCGCTTACCGGCTCAGCCGGCAGGGTCTGCGTGTCCTTCTCAGCAAACGGTTCGCGAACCGGGCCGAAGCCGCCACGCCGCCGGAAATCGAATCCCTCCTGGCCGCCTGCGGGGCCACCGACGCAGAGATTGCCGCCGTCCATGACATCCTCGACGAGGCGGATTCGCTCAACTATTCCGGCCGACAGGCGTCCCGCCTTGACCTCGCCGGCCTCCGCAATCGCTGGGAAGCGATCATCAACCGCCTCGAATCGATTGTATGATGTTTTCAAATACACATCGCGCCGCCCTGCTGGCCGCCGCGCCCTGGGTCTCCGCCGTCTCCTTCGCCCCGGCGGAACACCCCGGTGATGGGTTCGACCGGGGAACGGAAGCCTACGCCCGGGGGGAATACGGCCTTGCCGTGGAGCACTGGTCCCGAATCACGGAAGCGGGCAACCATTCCGCCAACCTTCACTTCAACCTCGGTTGCGCTTACGCGCAGATGGACGAGTTGGGGAAAGCCATCCTGCACTTTGAACGCGCCCGGCTCCTCGATCCGGCCAGCGGGGAAATTCGCGTCCACCTCCAGCGTGTCCGGGCGCTTGCCAAGCTGCGGCCGGACGATCCCGGTCCGGTGGAAACGCTCTCCCGCCTGCTCCCCGCCGACGCCTGGGCCTTCCTCGCCGCCGTCACCGTCTGGGGCGGCGTCGCTTTGCTCGTACTCCCTCCCTGCCTGGGATCGCGCCAACGCCGTTTCTACGCCAGCGCCGCCATTCTCCTCCTGGTCGGGGCCGTATCCGCCGTCTCCATCCGGAGTTCTTATCAGCGCCTGAACCGCGGCGTCGTAACCGAGCCGCTTCAGCCCGTCAAGGTGTCGCCTACCGCGGCCTCCCCGGTCGTCGCCGAACTGAAGGAAGGAGAGTCCGTCCGCATCGTCCGCTTCGACCGCGGACACTACTACATCGAGTCCGAACGGGCCAACGGCTGGATGCCCGCCGAAGCCGAGCGCGTCGCCCGCGCTGGCTGCGGGGTTGGTGAGCGTAATGTCCGCGTTGCCGCTGGGATCGCTGGCGCCGCTCCACACGTAGACCTCGCCGCCCACGCCGGCGGTCGGCGAGACCGAGATCACGTCCAGCAGGCCGTCCCCGGTAACGTCGCCGCTGACCAGGCCGCTGCCCGCCCCGCTGCCGCTCGGCGAGACCGTCACGGCGACGCTCAGCTCGGTGCTGAGCGAGCCGCCCCCGACCGAGGCGCGAAACCGGAGCTCGGTCAGCCCCAGGGCGGCCGCGCCGGGGCGCCAGCGCACGGTCGCCGTCTGGGGGCTGGCTC
>CAYNIS010000700.1:0-1502 GCA_964397055.1 uncultured Rhodospirillaceae bacterium
GGTCGCTGACGACCACGCCGCTGCCCGGCGACGGCGTCTGATCAGGCCAGCTTCTGCTTGACGGGGCTGCGGCCCGGCCGATGGTTTTCGGGGCCGTCGGTCCTGCGCTCTCCACCCGGTTCCGTCGCGGCGTCCGACGGCAGGGGCGGGGTCGCCGGATCGCCGTCCGGCCATCGCCCGGATGCCTTCAGGCCGTAGATGCGCTGCTCGGCATAGGCCAGGAGGTCGTTGACCATCCGGTTGAGGCCGCCGCCCAGTTTCGGGTTGGACAGCACCATCGGGGAAAAGGCGAGTTCGGTGCCGAGGCCGACGCCGAGGGCGGTGTTGTCCAGCCGCTCGACGAAATCCTCCTCCAGCGGCTTCGACAGGGCGTCGGGGCCGGGGCGGTCGCGTTCCGGCAGGGTGTCCGGGTCCTGTTCGATCGACTCCAAGGTCCGGATCGGCCGGGCGATCGCGTCGAGGGCCGACTGGTCGTAGAGATTGCGGGCGGGCGAGCGCGTGACGAAGTCGACGAAGCCCGACCGGAGAGCCTTGACGCGGTCGCCGCCGGTCTCCGCGAATCGCTCCTCGACCACCGCCATGACGTGACCGTCGGCCGTGCTGCGCCTGGCCGCCTTGACCTCTTCCGGGCCGACCAGGACGGTGAGGAGGGCGGCCTTCGCCTTGGCATCGCCCTCCATCAGGCGGTTGGCCTGGACGATGGCGCTCGGGTGCCGGCTGATGTCGTACCAGGTGCAGCCGTTCAGATGCTGTTCGGCGTGGAACAGTTCCTCCGCCAGCATGGTCATCGCCTGTGGCTTGTCGAGGTCGATCGACCGCATGACGATGAAGCCGTTTTCCAGGCCCCGGTCGCGCTCGTTGCCGTCGGTGGGGTAGAACGCCGTGCGGTTGAAGGCGTTGCCGACGTAAAGCGGGATGCCCGCCTGGTCGAGGCGGTCGAGCAGATCCCTGCCTTCCGGCACCGACCCGATCTTGTCGACCAGCGCTTCCAGGCGCTTCTCGTTCTTGTCCCGGAACGCGCGGTCGCCGATCTCGCCGATGCGCACCGCCTCGCCTAGCCGCCCGTCCTTGCCGGTGATGGTGTCGAGCACATGGCGCGTGTAGTCGAGGATGTAGCGGCCGAGCAGCCGGAACTCCGCGGCGACGTGGGAAAAGCCGCCCTTCCAGCCCGCGGTCGCGTCGGGCTCGACCGCCGTGTCGGTTTGCGCGGACCCGGGCACCGGCATAGCGCCGCTCTCCTGCTCCGGAAAAATGGGGTCAGCTCAGCACGAAGTTGCCTGCATCCGGCAGGCCGGTGACGCTGAACCGGGCGGTTCCGGGCTCGATCGTGCCATCGGCGCGAACCCGGATCGTCCCGACATAGAATTCGCCGCCAACCATGAAAGACCCGCTAATCTCGAGGTCCGGTCCGGTATCGCCGGGGACGACCGTCAGGGGGCGGATGTTCGCCTCGGCGACGGCGCGCGGGTCTTCCGGCGGCAGCGGGCGTTCCGCGATCGCCC